>NZ_CP071071.1:0-166860 GCF_018128425.1 Citrobacter sedlakii
ATGGACCACCAGCTAGAAAGTATCGACGGAACAATCATGAGCAAGAGAACCAAAGACAAAGACCTGGAGAAACTCGACGTAATCAAAGACTCACCGCAAATGAGCCTGTTTGAGATCATTGAATCTCCGGCCAAGAAAGACGACTACTCCAACACCATCGAGATCTACGATGCGCTGCCGAAGTACATTTGGGACCAAAAGCGTGAGCATGAAGATTTATCCAACGCTGTAGTGACACGACAATGCACCATCAGAGGCCAGCATTTCACGGTGAAGGTGAAGCCAGCCATCATCGAGAAGGATGACGGAAGAACCGTGCTGATCTACGCGGGACAGCGAGAGGAAATCCTTGAGGATGCTCTACGCAAGCTCGCAGTGAACGGGAAAGGCCATATCATCGAGGGCAAGGCTGGAGTCATGTTCACTCTGTACGAACTCCAGAAAGAGCTCTCGAAGATGGGTCACGGTTACAACCTGAACGAAATCAAGGAAGCAATCCAGGTTTGTCGTGGCGCAACACTCGAATGTATCAGTGATGACGGCGAAGCCTTCATCAGCTCCAGCTTCTTCCCGATGGTGGGACTTACCACCAGAGGTGAGTTTCGCAAGAAAGGCGGGAACGCCAGGTGCTATGTGCAGTTCAACCCGCTGGTAAACGAATCGATCATGAATCTGTCGTTTCGTCAGTACAACTACAAAATCGGAATGCAAATCCGCTCCCCTCTTGCACGGTACATCTACAAGCGAATGAGCCACTACTGGACTCAAGCATCGCCAGATTCGCCGTACACGCCATCGCTTATCAGCTTCCTGACACAGAGCCCTCGTGAATTGAGCCCACGGATGCCGGAGAACGTCAGAGCTATGAAGCTCGCTCTGGAGGCCCTCATCAAACAAGAGGTCATAAGCGACTACGACGCGAACCAGATCAAGGATGGCCGCAGAGTCATCGACGTGCGGTACGTCATAAGGCCTCATGAGAACTTCGTGAAGCAGGTGATGGCGTCCAACAAGCGTAAGCAGCAGACAGAGCTACGGGCCATCAAGCAAGGCATGATCGACCACGACATCATTGATGAACCCCAGCGTAAGGGGAGGTAGCCACCAGAAGCTCCCAATACCCCAGGGAAAAGAAAGATAGGCGCGTCAGCGCCTTTTTTTATGCCAGAAGAAAGCGCACAAGGTACGCCCACAAGGAAAGACCGGAAACGGAATGCCTCCGCATATGGGGGAGCTGCACGGATAGAGCGAACGTGACCCCAGATGCTTCGTGGGCTGAGGCTCGATATATGGGAACGTTGCACGGTAGTTGCAAGCCGAGTCTCAGTATCGTGCAAGCGTAAGCCACGACGAAGGATAAGTGCCATGCTGCTCCAGTGGTTCCCGTAGAGTGGTTCCCGTAAGGTATTGATAGTTAAAGGGTGAGGATGTGGGGGACCTGCACGTTATGAGATTTGATATGTGGGTACGTTGCACGAAAGCAGGTTCTGAACCTCTCGATATATGGGAACTCTGCACGATTGACGAAGCAGAACAAAGATTGACAGATCAGGACAAACCTAAAAAGGCAGTCAAAATGACTCCAATAGTCCATAAAGTGATCGTGCTCACATAAAAAGAGGCCAAAAGTTATCCACATTTCCTGTGCATAAACGGGGTTTTGGTATGTGGGAGCGCTGCACGATCACATGTGGGTACGCTGCACGGAGCAAAAAACGACCAAAATTGATATATGGGAACGTTGCACGTTAAGAAGAGAATATATGGGCTGACTGCACGTATAACCTTAGACATGTGGGAACACTGCACGAACACCAGTTCTGATATGTGGGAACGCTGCACGAAAGCTCTGTTTTGTAAGGATTTTGTGGAAAAAAAAGGGGTTCCGTGTGGATAACAGTGGATAAGATCCAAGGGTATGTGGGGGCGTTGCACGGCAACCTATGGGTTCGCTGCACGGCAACCTATGGGTTCGTTGCACGGAATAAATATGAAAATGCCAGCAATATCAATGCGTTGAATGACAACTCAGAGCGCCTAACCTGTTTTTAACCGCTTTTAATCCTTTATACAAAGATCTAAAGATCTTTATATTTATCCTTTTGATCGCTGAGCAAAAAATAATCAACACTGTTTTTTAGAGAAAAGTCTCGTATGCAAGGCCGAACAGGACGAGTATCACTAACAAGATAAGCATCGACAGCACAAAGTAACCAGACTCGTACACCACAGCTTTGATCACAGAAACGACGCTGATCGATCTTCCAGAGATCCTCCCGATGATCCAGTGAAACGCAACGAACGAACCAAGCCCACAGATCAGCACCACCGCTACGGAGACAAGTGCATGTTCCCTCAGGACAGACTCACTAAGGAAACCATACTGCATCCCCATCAATACAAGCCTGCCAATGCCAAACCCCAGACCCAATGCAACAGCTCCACGAACCAGCACAACCTTCAACGACTGGAGCCATGTCAGTTCAAGATCCATCCCCTTACGGGAAGACCGACGCACCAGCACCATAGATATGCCCAGCCCCAAAAACACCAAAAAAACAAAATCCAACATTACCACCTCTGCACAAATCAATCAGAACCACAGGCCTCTCGGCCAAATGCGCCACCAGGGAGAACCCACTTCTGCCCCTCCGGCACAAAAATCGGGAGCGTGTAATCCTCTCTGGATACCTGCTCCAATGCCTCAACATCACTAATCTGTATCGGCGCAACAGCAGAACCTAAATCTATTACGTCGATTTTTTTTCTTGATACCGTCACACCAAAGGTTTGTTCATACTGAGCAATCTTCCCAGCTCGTTCAGGCCAGTAGTGACGGATAGTGGACCAGATACGCTGTGAGTTGTAGATGCAGGTCATACACGAAGACCGGCTCCAACCAAGGCGATAAGGGACTGGGGCCAGAATGCGGTGACGCTCGATTACTTCCCATACCTCTTCCTCAGTCCAATGAAGAACGGGCCTCCAGGCATCAACTAACCGTGCAGTCTTCCCATATCTTCTGTCACAGGCATGAGCCTCAAGCTGGTTGTACTTGGATCTGTTTGCACTTTCCTCCCGGCGCTCACCAGTGATGAAAAGGATCTTCTTCCCCTTGAAGCGCTCCTGGTTATTAAGAGCTCTGCGGCCAACATCGATCTTCAAGGCTGATGAACACCACCTTGTTTGGAGTGATGGCGATTGCTGAGGGAAACGAAGGCGTGTACCAGGCTTAGAGCGCTTATGGTCTCTAGGCAGCACCAGAAGCCCCTCAGGCGTCTCTACACGATGGGGGTGGCTATAGGCATTGTCTTTGAGCATTTCGCCCTCAAAGCCGCCCTCAAGCCACGAGAAGTACATTGGGACACCCAGTTCTTCCCCGAGCTGACGACAGTAATCACGCATGAAGGCCCAATCCATCAACGAACTACCTTCCTGACCATCAACATCATGGTGCCAGAACTCCACCTTTGACTTATCAACACCCATGTCCACCAGCCGCAAGTACGCAGCAATCGAGTCCTTGCCTCCAGACAGGCAAACAATGATGTGGTCGTACAAACTCAAGTCCACATCCGGCGCTGAGAAGTACGTTGTTCTATCGTCACAACGCTGACTGGAAGATATACCGGTAAGAACCGACTCCAGTGATGGCAACACCACCTGGTCATCGAACAAATCTCCTTGGTTTTCTCGTCTCAACATAAGTCGCTCTTTTTTCTTTACTGGGTTGTTTTTATGATTTACAGTATTATAAAATGATGCTGTGAAAAGTAAAGTTTTCAGAACGACCAGTCACTCAGGAGAACTTGATAAGCACCAGAAAGCAATCTAAAGGTGGTTTTTCGGTGAGGTTAGTTCAGGGGCAACCTGTCTTGCTGATTGAAAATCATCAAGAAGTGGTTTTTTGGTGTGGTTACGGTTTGAGGGGGTGAGTATGTGGGAACGTTGCACGGTTAAAGGGGGCCGCACATGAAAACGATAAAGCGGTTCATCGTATGGGTGAATTACGGTCTTGAGGGTTGGAGCATTTTCGGATCGAGCGATGACTGGGATGAAGCGGTATCCATCCGTTCGGAAGCGATAGACGAATGCAATATTGATGAGGAAGACATCATCTTGGCAGAAAACAAAAACGAGCTGGTGGTAAAACCTGCGGCCAAGCAAATGACGGAGTGGCACCGGGAACTGGAAGCCGTCCTTATGACCTTGGATGACTGCCAGATGGAATGTGACGGCATGACATGGGCAGTAAGCCACCTACTCAATGACGCGGGTGTACCTCATGACTGCATGTATGGTTTTGTGCGAAACGAACAGACCAAGGACATCGTGACACCGCATTTCTGGGTTGTCCTGGATGATGGGTGGTTGGTGGATCTGAGGCTACGCATGTGGCTTGGCGATCACGACAACATTCCTCACGGGGTATTCCATCCCGATAACGAGCCAGGATTTTTCTACAAGGGAGACCCCGTTCAAAACCATAAAGGGATGAGACTGGGCAAAGCCGTCCTGGACATCATGACCGACGGAAAAATTTCACATGTGAAAGTTCCTGAACGACAAGACGGAGAGTAATAGCGTGGAATTTGATTACGACAAGTCAGTATCAAACGCACATCTTGAGGCCGCAGGCTGGGGTATGGATGCCTTTAATCACTCCAACCCATTTGAGAGCCATGTCATCTATGTGCGTGACTACCGCAACGATCACATCCGCCTGTTCACCATCAAGAAGGCTGACTTCGACACGATAAAGCTGCCGCTTCACCTTACCTCCGACATGCTGGCTTCGGTGATCGCTGAGTTCGTATCGAAGGCAGCAAAAGGGAAGTTGAATACGAAGGAGTCCGATACGCTGGCTCCTGCCTTGGTTGGCTATGCCAAATCAACAGAAACCTACCGGAGCTGGCGGAGAGTGTCTGGAACAACAGAGCGATTGCATATGGTCATCAATATCTACGCGGGTTCTGGATTGCTGAGACCTTTCATCGCTCGGGCTCCTGAGACCGTCCTGACGACCCAAGAGCTACTGGTCTTCTCATCACAGGTTAAGAACATGGATGTATCCAATCATCCAGAGTGGTTTAGGGGCCTGAGGTAGTCATGAAGGCAGTTCTCTGGATATTCGTCCTTATCATTGCACCTTTCGTCATTGCGAAAGTGGACCAGTGGCGCAAACGCGGCATTGGAGACACCTGGGCGTGGTGGAAATCAGAGAACATGCCTTATGAGCTGCGCTCGGCCACTCTGTTTTTATCCGAACAGGACATATCAACCACACAGCCGGTGCCCATGCACGGCAGGGTTGATCAGGTGTACAAAGCCAAGAATGGGGTTCTCATTCCCTTGGACACCAAGCTGCGCCAGGTAAACCACATCTATGAGTCGGACATTATCCAGCTCTCGGTTTACCGGGTAATTCTGTCACACAAGTACAAGGCACCCGTTGCCAAGTACGGCTATGTCCGAACCGTTGTTGAGACAGCGGACGGGGATAGAGTCCGTTACATCAAGACAAACCTTCTCAGCGAAAAAGAAGTGGTCAAGTTGTGGCACCGCTATCAATCCATCCGTTCTGGTCAGGTAAAAACCTCCTGTTCCTGTGGCGGAAAGTTTCACATGTGAAAGTTCTGGATTGAATTAGGGTTGCCCGAATTGGGCAGCTAGGCGGGGTTGCATTTTTGAAAAGTCCTGTACGCTGGTTGGTATAGGAGGTGAATAGTGGCCCAGCTTAAACATAACCGCTTCGTCATGTTGGGGTCCTTGGTAGCGACGGTCGTAGCTGCTGCGAATGGCTTGAGTTTTCTCACCCTTATGGCTGGTGGAATGACCCTTATCCAGTTCATGGCTTGGAAGCAACAAGATGCTGTCCGTAGCCGGTTTAAAGCTGCGAAGGATGCGTTTGAAGCGTTGAACGTTATTGCGTTCGACAAGCACTGGGTAGGTTCAACCGCGACGGTCGCCAAAGTGTCGAACATGATCACTCCGCCCGAACGACTGGATAAGCCCTGGGCGGTGCAAGTTCTGGCCGTAACCAAAGGTGGGACGTGGTTCGCAGTGGATCTGCAAGTGACCGGCACTGACAAGGTTCAGATGCTTAGCCTCCACCAGCTTAGTGAAAAGGCGGCAAAGACCATGCTGGCCTTCGACCTCGAAGTGTATGAAAAATTTTTCGGAAAACCTGATGTTGCATGAGGACAATGTGATGGAAAAAGTCAAAAGCGTAGATGCCGTGGAGTTCACGGCAGCAGATAAGAAGGCGATGACCCATGCGGCATACGCCCAGTGTTTCTTCATTCTGGCCCAAGTGATGGCATTCCCTTCCCTAGGGGTGGCTGGCGCTATGGTTGCTGCTCTGTGCGGCATGATGCCGTGGTTGACCAAGTTCGCCAAAGAGGCTCCATCGAAAGCCTTTGGCATGGTGATGGCTTCACTCTGCCTTGCTCCTGTGTACGGGAAACTCTGTGAGCTGGTGGTCCACGCGATTCAGGGAGCTTGAGCTTATGGGGGTAGTACGAGTTCCCTACCTCTTGGCTGAGCTGAAAGAACGCGGATGTGCTGATGAATCTGCTCTGGCGCAGGTTATGCAGCCTGGATGCCGAATTGGAGAGGAAGACCTACGGAAGTTGGCCGCAAATTTAGGGCTTGAAGTTTCTGAGCTGGCACCAGCGCCAGAGAACGCGGCCAACACCCGGTTCAAAGCAAAGCTGAGAGGAGGTTTGGCCTCCTTTCTTTTTGAGTACGACGGCTGTTTCCGACATGCCGAAGGCTCCAGCCATGCAGAAATGTTGGGTATCGAGCAAGAAGACGATATTGGTCTTCCGAGTCGAGCTGCTGACGCCATGCTCCTGGAAAAGATGCTTTACCAGGTAATCGCTCGGGCTAAGTACATGCTCGGCAAAATCGACAGCAAGTTTGTCAGGTCAGAACAAGCAATCGAGTTCCGTGAGCAACTTGCTCCTGGGATCTTCAGGCCAGGGTACAGAGGTTTCCGATTCAAGGAGGCTGCCGCTGGTGATTTGCCTACAGTCATGATTGACGGTCGGAAGTTCAATTGCGTTGCCAGTATAGCCAGAGCGCATGGACTTGATCCGGTAACGGTGCGTAGGCGCATTGCGGACACAAGGAAGGCCGCAGACAAACTCTCCAATGATGAGTGGAAACTCATCCTCGCCAAGAAAAAAGGTAAAGGGAAACCCTTCACCTATCTGGACAGGACCTACAGCAACATTGCCCAGTTCTGTCGTGAGCATCAGCTCAACACCAACCTTGTTTACCAGAAAGTCAAAGACCGGGCTGATAGCGCTGATGAAGAGTTCTGGGGACAGATAATCGAAACATGCAAAAGGAAAGACTAATGGCAGAAAACAAAGAGATCCCCTGGGAGAAAGAGCTCATTGAGAAGTACATGTTCACCCTGCATAAAGAGCAGGTGAAAGACCGGCGCTGGCGGACCATGTTGCGTGTGCTTCGCGCATCAGGTTTCGTGCTTCTCATGATCGGCTTCATCATTTTGGCATCTAATCCGGGTGGGATGCCGTGGCAAAGCGCCAAGGCTGGAGCCCCTCACACCGCGTATATCAACATCCGTGGTGAAATTGCTGCTGGCACACTGGCCGATGCTGATCACCTTATCCCGTCCATCCAAGCAGCATTCGACAACCCGAATTCACAAGCTGTCGTGCTTCGCATAAACAGCCCTGGCGGTAGCCCGGTTCAAGCAGGACGGATTTATGAAGAAGTGAAGGCGCAGCGAGCCCTTCATCCGGAGAAAAAGGTCTACGCCATCATTGATGACATCGGTGCCTCTGGCGGTTATTACATCGCCTCTGCTGCGGATGAAATCTATGCTGACCGCGCCAGTCTTGTCGGTTCTATCGGCGTCATTAGCTCAGGGTTTGGATTCACCGGCTTGATGGACAGGCTCGGCATCGAGCGCCGGGCAATCACTTCCGGAGAGCACAAAGCGCTTCTCGACCCATTCTCCCCTCTTACCTCTGATATGAAGAAATTCTGGGAGGGCGTTCTATCGAAAACCCACCAGCAGTTCATCGAACGAGTGAAGGCTGGGCGGGGTGATCGACTGAAAGACGCCCCAGAGGTGTTTTCTGGATTGCTCTGGAACGGGGAGCAGGCCAAAGAAATTGGGCTGATTGATGGCCTGGGGAGTTTGAACTCCGTGGCGCGAGACGTCATCCACCAGAGCAACTTGGTGGACTACACACCAACCGAAGACATCATCCGGCGACTGACCCAACGAGCGAAGCTCGAAGCCAGTTCCTTCGTGCAAGAACTCAGCGCTGTGAAAGTTTACTGATAGGAGCAGTTTGACATGACAGAACAAAGTACCAAATCACTACGTCTCGGGGTTTTTGCCGCCATTATTTTGGGGCTCGTAGGAACCGGGTTCGGAATCTACCAGCTCGTGAAAGAGAAGGATCTGGCGCAAGAGATCGCCAACGTGAAGTCCACGGTCAACCAGGTGAAAGATGCCGAAGGCGTCACCTTCAAAAGCAAGGCAGAGTTTGAGGCTGCTGTGGCCGAAAGCATCAATAAGTTTGTCGCGCAGAAACAACAAGCCGACATCGATCAGAAGTATGCCCAGTTCGAGGCGGCACCTGAAAAGGTCGAAGACGGCAAACACATCTATGGGGACCTTGGTGCCCGATTCACGCTGGTGGAGTTCTCTGATATGGAGTGCCCCTTCTGTAAGCAATTCCACGACACGCCCAAGCAAATTGTGGATGCCAGTAAAGGCAATGTGAATTGGCAGTGGAAGCACATGCCTCTCGACTTCCATAACCCGGCAGCTCACAAGGAAGCGTTGGCCGCTGAATGTATTGCTGAACAGAAGGGCAACCGTGGCTTCTGGGTCTTCGTGAATGAGATTTTCCATCACAGCAAAGGCAACGGTGCCGGTGTTTCTGACTTGGCCTCTGTTGTCACGGGTGTTGGTGCTGATCTGGATGCTTTCCGTGAGTGTCTCAGCTCTGGCAAGCACGAAGATAAAGTTCAAGCTGACATCCAGAAAGCCAAGAGTTACGGCGTTAATGGTACTCCAGCAACCTTTGTTGTAGACAACCAGACAGGCAAGAGTCAGCTACTCGGTGGTGCTCAACCGGCACAAGCCATCATGGCGGTGATGCGAAAAATGATGATTGAGTCGCAACAAGACGACTCAGCGAACCAATAAAAACTTTCACATGTGAAAGTGGAGTGAGAACTGATGATCAAGATTACAACTAAATTGGGGTGCCTTCTGGCGGGGCTGCTTGTCCTGTCGGCTTGCTCAAGCGTCCCTCAGACAAGCAACGAATACACGAAAGCCCTGGATGATACCAAACAGGTATGTGCTGCCTGTGCTCTGGTTGGTAATGACCTGCTGGTTGCCCTCAACAAGTCATGCGACAAACCCATAACCCCGGAGACTCTAACCAGCGTCATGAACAGTAACTCGATGTTTGCCGCCATGATGGCAATTAACTCCATTGGTGGAACCGACCTTTATCAGGTTTACCGTGATGCGGCTATCGACACCCTGCGATGCAATGAGATGGACACTTGGCCTGAACGGACCAAGGTGCGTTTCCAGCAGCCCGACATGCAAAAGGCGCTGGCCTTGAGGGTTTCTGTCAGACAGCAGAATGCAAATTAACTTTCACATGTGAAAGTCAGGTCCCTCAGGGGCCTGATTTCACTATGAGGTGTACCAATGGAGTTACAAGAAGCAAAAAATGCTCTCGATAGCCTTCACCCCCACAAGGCCTCAGCCCCTTTGAGGCTTGTCATCCACCAGCCTGGAGGGATTGGTGGAACCCCTACCGTAGGGGTGAAAGCAATTCATGCTGGGTTTGATTGGGACAGCAACACCATCCTGATCTACCCGGAAGAGCAGCTCACCCGGTTGACGCCGGATGAGGTCGCCGCCATCACGAAGTCAGTATCGAAGGGACAGTCCTGGCATTCATATCAGCAGTTCAAGAAGTATCGGGAGCAGTTGGCCGAAGCCACGGAGGAAATTAATAGGCTCAGGGCTGAGCTGGGCAGGTATCAGAATAACGGGAGGGGGTAATGCTAAAACGCGGAATTATCAATCTCGCTGCTAGTTACATCATTGTTGATGCCCTACTCCGGAATGCAGCAATTTGGATCTTTGGCTTGTCCTTCTCCATTGGTGGCACTTACGTCGCTGGCGAGGCCAGTACATGGGGCGTTTACCTAGCCACTTCTGGTGCAATGACACTCTGTTCTGTCGTAACAGCCTACCTGCTCGTGACCTATCACCGCTGGGGGCTGATGACGGCCAGGGTCTGGCTGCTATTGAGTGCCTGCCTAAACGGCTATGCCGTCTATTTGAGCAGCCACAACATCCAGTTGGTGGTGGCACTGCTTTCCAGCCTGTTTATTGCTTTGTGGATGCTCAAGACCCTTGAGCAACCAGCAGTGAAGGGGACGTACAAGGTAATCGCTGATCTTCACCGTCAGCTATGGGGAATGTTGAAGGGACAAACACAATGACGACGAATACTCAAAACGCGAACGCCAACCAGGTTCGGTCTTTACGCGACATGCTTGTCCCCGCCCTGTTGTTCTATGTGGTGATGACGGCCATGTTTGTGGGTCTTGACGCATTCATGGATAAACCCACCAGCATGAACCTGCCATTTATGCCGTTCCTTGTCTCGATGGTGAGTTTTACCAGTGACGCACGTCGAGCGTGGGACTGGCGGAACGGGACCAAGGTTGTGGCCGTATTGACTGCGGTAGCCATGCTGTTGGCATTCATCTATCAACTCGCGGTCGGAGAGGTAAATCTCTTAGGGGTTGGTATATACCCGGCCACAGCCATCCTTCTGTTGGCAATCACCTGGGTGATTCGCGCTATCGGAAAGACGGCTCCTTTCCAGTTCCTGGGGAGACACCTGGCGCGGTTTGGTGCATCGAAGTGGGTCCAGCGTACCGCCGCAGTCATTGTGCTCGCGGGTGGCCTTGCCATCACTGTCTATGCCTACTGGCTTAACCACGGGAGCTGATGATGATCATTGCAACGAAGAGCGGCTTGCTGGTGGCCGCAGAACTAATCAAGGAAGAGGCCGGGTACTGGCTACTACAGCCTCGTGACCAAAAGACGCCGGTCAGAGTGAATAAGCAAGATGACAATAAACGCGCTTTCACGCATATGGGAGACGCCCTTCGCTGGGCAGGTGATCCTGAGCTTGCAAAGCAGTTCGATGCCGAGGGGGAAGAACATGCAAATTCGTGACTACATGACAAAGTTGTTTGAAGCATTTGGTGATGTAGAAGAAGTCACCCGAGAAATGCTTCTGGAGCAGGCGGAGCTCATTCATACGATCAGCGATAAGTGTCAGAGCACAGGCCTGTTTCTGGATAGTCAGGTTCGTTTCAACCAGTTCGTTCAAGAGATTGAGGCTGACGACAATGTAGAGGATCGGTTGCTTCATGCTTGGTGCTGGGTAATGGACCGAATAGTGAAGGCACCAACATCCTTTCACATGGATGGGGCTGTGATTTTGACAATGCCTCTGGTCGCCAGATACCTGCCACCAGTTGAACGGGAGCCGGAAACCATCGTGGTGAATCTCGATGAGGACTACAAGGCTCCTGTAGGCAACCAAACACTCTGCGAGCTCATTATGGAACGGAGGCATTGGCCGCAAGGTGCAACGTGCGCGACCCAAGAAGCGGATGGTGAAATCCTCTACTGGGACGCCCCGGTTCAGGTAGTAGAGGAAGGCAGAAAGGCCGCTGGCAAGCATGGCATGATGGCTGAAATAGGATTAAAGCATCAAGTAGACTTTTGGTTTTCTGACATGGCCGAAACTCGGCTCGCAACCGATTGGAACACCGCCGTCATCACACCTCACTGCTTGCTACTTTCCTATCTTGATGTGCTCCAAAAGAACAAAGTGCCGTTTGATGAGGGGGTGCGGCTCGCTGCCGAATGGGTAACGCAACTTGGTGGGGAGTCTCGTAAAGATACCGAGGAAGAGCCGGAAGCTGATGCTACGGTGCTTTCCCTTGGGCGAGCCACAGCTCATTGCTTTAAACCTTATCCGGACACACAAAATTTCTATTACGAGGCCTAAGCCTCACCCAAACAGGAGGATCAACATGCGATACCAGGTATTTAAAACGAAGGAAGGGGGCCTGCCGGTGTTTACTGCACCGTGGTACTGGTTGGCCTCTGCCATTGCTCACTGGTCATCTCTTAACTGGGATGCCTGTCGAATCGTAGACAGCAAGGCGGATAAAACAATGCTCTGCTGGGCCAAGGCTCTACCGGCTGCAAAAAAGATGGAGTGATTATGAGGTTCGGTTTTGCAAAAAAGACGGGGATTTCAGCGTTCCTATCAGCAATGCTGGTGCTGGCTCCTCATGTGTGGGCAGAGACCTTCACTGCAAAGGTTGTGGGGGTGTCTGATGGTGATACGGTCAAAGTGCTAACGGAACAAAGCTGCGATACCGGAAAAGACTGCCGGAGTGGCAAGATCCAGTACCGAGTAAGGCTCGCGGAGATCGATACTCCAGAGAAAAAGCAGCCATACGGCTCAAAGGCGAAGCAGGCCTTATCAGATCTGGTGTTTGGTCGAATGATCAAAGTGGAGCAAATCGACAAAGACCGTTATAGCCGCCTGGTTGCCAATCTCTATGTCGATGGCAAATGGGTCAATGCCGAAATGGTCCGTTCTGGGAGTGCGTGGGTGTACCGGCAGTACGCCAAAACACCGGAGCTGTTCAAGCTGGAGACCGAGGCCAAAGCCGATAAGCGAGGTCTCTGGGCATTACCGGAATCGGAGAGAACTCCCCCTTGGGAGTGGCGAAGAAAGCACTAACCACACCCCAGAGTATGCAGGTGTAAACAGTAACCAAGAAAACAAACAGGAATAACGATGAACAAAAGCGAACTGATTATGAAAGTGGCCGAAGACGCTGATATTAGCAAAGCAAAGGCCGAAGCTGCGGTAAATGCGCTGATCAACTCAGTGAAAGAGGTGCTTAAAGCGGGTGGGACAGTAGCGCTTACTGGGTTTGGTACTTTCCACGTTAAGGAACGCGCAGCGCGAACCGGACGGAATCCCCAGACTGGAGAGAACATCCAGATCGCGGCGGCCAACATTCCTGGGTTCAAAGCTGGTAAGGGGTTGAAAGACTCCGTGAACTAGATCTTAATCATGTGACACATGAATAAGGTTTACATAAGGCTCCTTTCGTGGGAGCCTTATTCATATCAGACATGAATAAGGGGGCGGAATGAGGTTGTCGTCAACTCAAAAGGACGTTTTGTTCATTCTATACGCAATTGAGGCCGGTGGAAAAGCCGAGCCTGTACCAGGTGTAAAAATACTGGAGATGATCAACTCAGCTCGCCAGAGCGGTATTCATGGAACGAACTTCCGAACGTCATGCCACACGCTGGTGGAGAATGGCCTGTTGAACAAGTACCGGAATGCTTCTCTAAAGCTGGCCTTTAGGCTGACCGACGATGGCAGGGAACGTGCAGGAGAGATATACCGCAAACGGCTGGAGGAAGTGCAAGATAAGTAATACGCCCCATAACGGGGCGTATCGAGTTAAACGGCAAAGCCGTAGTGGGTGCCGTCCGGAAGTTCAACATCGAGGCGTAGCTTGCCACCGGAGGCCTCAACGTACCGCTTAATGGACGACAGCTTGAGATCTCGTCCAGGTTTTTCCATCTCGGAGACTGTCGGCTGTCTCACACCCAGAGATGCAGCAATTTCCCCCTGGGTAAGGTTCATGCGATCACGAAGCTCTGCCAAGTGGATGTTCAGTAACATCTCAGTGGCCGCTTTCTGTGCTTTGGCAACAACCTCAGGCTTTTCTGTTGCCAGCATTTGGTCAAGAGTTCTTGCCATAACGTCACTCCTTCTTCAATTTATCCAAGTGCGCCGCAAACTCGCGGTCTGCAATTGGGATCATTACTTCATAAAACCTTTTCTCGTCCCCGGTCTTGTTACCGGCGCAGAGAAGAATCCCCTTACGCTTTGGATCGAACGCAAAGAATGCCCTGATAGGATCTCCTTTGCTTTGGACCCGCAGCTCTTTCATGTTGCTGTAGGATGAACCGTTAACAGTATCCGCGTATGGTCTCGACAGCATGGGACCTCTATCTCGCAGCACCATCATCGAAGCCAGCACGTTGGCTCTATCGGTATCATCCAGTGCATCGAACCACTCATCAAAGGTGTCAGTTGTCTCGATGACCCACATGGTTTCTCCTTACTTAATATAGGTGCAATCCTATATAGATTCAAACCTATAATCAAGAAAAATCGGCGGCTATGGGGGACGAAATGCCGGTAAGTAGTCATGTGACTAAAATAGGGGGTAGAATAGGCCTCAATATAGTCATGTGACTAAAAGGTGTACTGAATGAACAACCTGCCCCTACTGCTCGACGCAAGAGAAGCCATTGACTACTACCACCAGCATCCAGACATGACTGATGCAGAAAAGGCCTATGTGGTCGCGTTCCTAAGCGGAGAGGGGCGCTCAAACAGTCAGATCAGAGAGGAACTGGGGATTGAGAAGGTATACACGGTTACACACCTGAAACGCGCCGGTACGCTGTCGGAGGAAGAGCTCACACTCTGGCTCAGAAATCCACGCAAGATCACCCTGGGACATGTGAGAGCCGTGGCTAAGTTACCTATCAGCAAGAGAGAAAAGCTCCTGAGGGATCTCCTGCATACCAGGACACCGGTTCATACATATGAGGCGATAGCGAAGGGCAAAGAAGTGGATAGGGATGCTGACATTAAGCGTCTGGAAACCCTGATGAGCGATGCGACGGGTAGGCCCATCAAAATTCGCTATAACCCCGCGAAGCGCTCCGGGGAGCTGACGCTGGGATTCTTCACGCTCGATGACCTGGATGACGTGTGCAAGGCTCTGGGGTTTGATCCAAGCGAGCAGATGTAAACCAGAAAACTTTCACATGTGAAAGTCTTGCAAGGTGTCTTTTTATTGTTTACAGTATCATAAAATGAATCTGTAAAGGTGCGCGATGAATGTGCTTCCAACGAAAAGCTGGCCTTGGGCGTTATAACTCAACCAGACCTGAGTGGCTGGCGGCGTACCGAAACGCAAGATGTATGAGAAGCTCAGGTAAAGAACCTGATGCTTCTCTTTCCGGGATAGCTTGGAAGGCGCAACTCATTGTTGCCCATGAAAGAGGCAGAATTGACAGCCTGGCTGTCCCTTTGGATGCCAGATTGATAGCAAAGAACCTCATCGACGAGATCCTTGCTGAGGAGAACTGATGGACGAAAAAATTACCTACGAAGAAATGCTTGAACAACTCGACCAGAAAGGCATCCGCGTCACCAACGGGGCGAGACGGCTTTATGTCGCGTTGAACAACGGAGTCAAAGCTGAGGTGCTGGGTAACTGCGGTCCCGCCACAATCAGCTTGGTTGACGGGATGATTGTTGTGGAAGAGCAGACTCTCCACTAAGGGCAGCAGCATGGGCAAAAAAGTACACATCATTTGTGGAAAGTGCGGCAGTGACGAGATGAACTTTGTCATCAATGGACACTGTCCAGACGATCCCCAGAATGTTGCCAGTATGTCCTGCTCAAATTGTTGCGAACTGACAGGCATAGCCGAGTGGTCGGAATTTAATGGACGTGAGCTGAAAGGTGAAGCCGTCGCCCTATCAACACCGGCAAACGTGAATGCTCTTCTAGGATTGCTTCGCCAGGCGATGGACAGCGTTGAGTATCGCCTCTATGGCGGGGGCATGTCATTGAGCGGTAATGATGCTGCCGAACTCATAGACCTCCAGGAGCGAGCTGAGAAGGTCTTGTCTGTTCTTCGGAGTGATCAGCATGAGTGATTTATACGAACCGCTTGAGTTTGTGTTCTGCGGCTTTAGGAAAGGGGACGCTGGGCTCTTTATCTCGGTAGCCACTTTGCGCGATGGTGTTTTAGGCCGTGAGATGTATTTCTCAAAGGGAAAAAGCAAAAGGCGCTGGGTTGTCGGTGGCATTTACTCAGGGGCCTCGTTTTCGGACAACGGAGCAAAAGGTCTGGATGATGCTCATTACGTTAAAGCATGGGAAGTGCAAGGCGACAAGATAGAGTGGCAAGCAAAAAGCGAGCAAGCCGAAGCCTTGGCGCGAAGCGAGAAACTTGAAGCCGACGATAGGAAGCGCAATGAACTCGAAGAGCTGATGCTACCCATCAGGAAGCAATATGGGGCATTAACAAAGCGACGTGATAGGGCAGGGGCCGCAGCTCTTGAAGAAGCTGTCCTGAGAGCGCTGAGAGCGCCCATCAGGAAGGCTGAGGAGAAATAACCGTGGAGCCAGTCTTAGCTAAAGCATTCGCCGGTTTTAAAGTCGTAGCTGTAAGTGCCCATCAGATTGGCTTTTCGGCTTTTTTTGCCATTGGTGTTTGCTGGCGCTTTAGGGGTCGCAAGTACGCCATAGAACAGGATACCAACAAGTGCCGCTTGCCACGCGAAAACAGCAACCAGAATCCAAAAAGCAGCAGCCAGAACCGGCAGTTTGTGCAGAAGGTTGAGCACCGGCTTGGCCCAAATCACTGCCGGGATAGCCAGCACTGCGTAACCCCAGTTGGTTGCCTCAAGCATAGCCAGGCCAAGAACAACAACAGCCATCAGCGCGATATTCAGTACATGTTTCATGGTCATCTCTCCTTTTCAACTTACACTTTTATCCTATCACAGCATTAAAAAATGCAACTGTGAAAGGGCGTTTTTCATTCAAAAAGAGGTGACACTTTGAGTGCAATTATCAGCAAGTGCGGCATGTACAGATACCGTCTGGAAAGGGATGTGCAACCCGAAGGCCTTGTGTTCGGTTATTTTGGTGTAAACGGCTCTACGGCCACGGCCACCGAGGACGATCACACGGTCAGAAAGTGGATAGGGTTTACCAAGGTCAACGGAGGGAGGCGATTCATAGTCGGTAATGCTTTTGCTTTTCGGGCGACCGACGTTCGAGAGCTGGCTACGGCGGTTGATCCTGTCGGGCCTGAAAATGAAATCCACTTGGAAAGGATTATTCGGGATGCTGATGTCTTGGTGCCCTGCTGGGGGAGCCGAACTAAGCTGCCTAAGTCTTTGCATGTTCATTTGGACAGGCTTTTAGAGCAGCTCGTTGCATCTGGGAAGCCGGTATTGGCATTTGGCGTGACTGGTTCGGGGGACCCGAAGCACCCACTAATGCTTGGATATTCGACAAAACTTGTGCCCTGGGGAGGAAAATAATTATGTCGATGCTTGAAGCACGTTACTTCGTGGCAAAGATAAGCGATGCACAGGCCGTGCTCTGCGATGAGGAGCTGGCGACACTGGAAAGGCTGATCCGGAAGGTTGATGATGGCCGCAGAGCAAATGGCAAGAGCTCGCTTACTTGCGTTGTTGTCGAAGAAGATTGGCCGAACTGGCAGCAAACGGTTGACTCTGTACTTTCACTTGCTGACGGGAAAGACAACGATTGGACCAATGCCACACCAGAACAAATCAAGGCCTTTTGGGTCGATGACTCAGTTTGGAAAACTCTGGATGGCCGGGATAAATGGATTGAAGATCTCGACCTGCTGGTGGACGGTTCCCCGGTGGCTTCTGAGTGGGAACCTTTTGGCTTGGAATCAGGGCAGTCTGTCGTCATACGAGGCGGATGGATAGAAGGGAATGCCTTGAGTGATGATGGCGTACCGCTAGTGCAGGCATTCGTCGCTTGGAAACAGGGCCAAGACAACCACTAAAGGAAAATTACTTCGGAAGGGCGGCTATGGCCGCTTTCTTTTTAATATTTACAGTATCACATAATGATACTATGATGTTGTTAATTTACTTGGGGAGGCGCTTATGCTCACTGCTAAATGTATAGGGTGCGGATGCACCGATGATCACGCTTGTGTTGAAAACGGTCAACCGTGTCACTGGCTTCGCGTGAATAGAGTGGAAGGTATCGGGGTCTGCTCTTCGTGCCCGGATGCTCTCAATCAATTCGCATCGACCAGCCAGGAACAAGCAACTGGACAGGATGACTACCGGAACAGTCCAGAATGGAAGGATTTTTCATCACGCATTGGTAATGCACTATGCGGGGGCCGGAGCAAAGCAAAGTAAGGTAAAAACGGCTATGCCGTTTTTTATTTGTCTATTACGGCATCACATTATAAGCCTGTAAATGCTGAATCTGTAATTGCCCAAAATGGGCGTGAGCAGGGGCGGGGTGTGAGGTCGTTCTAAGGCAAAATACTTTGTACTGGCAGAACAAAGAAAGAATGAACTTTCACATGTGAAAGTTTTTGGGGTACGGGATGGAACAAGCAATTCAAAGTTACTTGGCTGACGACCGGCAATATCAAGACAGGATTACCGCAGCTCTCAGCCAGGTTGAAGAGAAAGGTGCAGAGTACGAAGCTCTTTGCCAACAGCGTGCTCAGTTGGGGATCTGGCAAAAAATTATAACGTTCTGGCAGTTTCGTCGAGACATCGCCGTTATACGTTCAGCACTAAAAGGCCATAACAGCGATTTGCGGTATTTGCGCCGTGGGAGAGACCAGCTCAAAGAGGGATTGGTTTCTCGGGCCGTGAAGCAAGCGATTGACGGTAGCCAGATTCTGGAACGAATCACCCAAGCTCAAGATAGGCTTGACGCCGCATCTCGACTCCACGAGAGCAACAAGCGACTGGTGGACATGGGGCAAAAAGCCTTACGTGAAATCAGTGAGGCCTCTTCCAGTATTTCATCAGCACAAACAATGGAGGTTCTCGACCTTGTGACTGACAACAAGGGCATTTCCGTCATGTCGTCGATGTCAAACTCCTCGGCCAGCAGTGAAATAGACGATGCGAAGAGAGCTGTGAAAGCCTTCGCAAATGCGCTGGGGGATCATCGTGACATTGTGGGCTCACTGCACCACTCAATGGCAACTGAGTTTATCGATCTGGGTATGGACTTTGCCGGTTTGAATGATGGTTTCGACTTTGGGAGCGTCTTCTCGCTGTTCAGCTTGTCGTCTGCCAGTTCCTCTCTGGACAAAGTAGAGTCTCGCGTTGAATCTCTGATGCCAGATCTAAGACGAGCCGCCTCCAATTCGGCAGCAGAGTATGCCCGTGTTAACGAAGAGTTCTTTGGCCTAAAACAACAGGCCTGTTGCCAAGTGCATGAGTTGCTGGTGACAAATGGTATAGACGTGTCAGTCAAGCGCGTTGAGTCCGCCGTGAACAGCTACAGAGTTGGAAGGTGATATTTACAGCATCATAAAATGAACTTATGATGTGAGGTGATCAACAAGTCGAAATTTATTTAAAGGATAAGCGATGAGCGATATTACACAGCAAATGGACAAACTTGAGATTCCAATCAAGTTGTCCTTTCCAGTCATCAACGTTAGCACTTTTGAGCTGGGCCGTGCAGAGAGCGTTTTCTCTGACATTGCAAAGAAAGTCGGCAAGCACTTTATTGTGATGCCATTCAAGAAGCTGCCCGATCCAGGCACGATGAAGGCAATGGTGGACGAGTCCAAGAAGTCCTCCAAAAACGGTGTTGTCGTGTTCGACACTTTCTTTTTCGACCGACAACGTGCAAACCCGGAAACACTCCCAGCCCTCAAGTCATCACTGACCTATCTGGAGAATGAGGGGATCAACTACATCATCGCTGGCAAAGACGTCTTCAATGAAGAGTTCGTTTATCACATCGATCTCCCGGCTATGAGCAATCAGGAAATCCTGAAACTGCTCCAGACCTGTGAAGATAACGTGAAAGATGGTGGAGTCTTCGAGAGCAACGAACGTGCTGTCATCGCAAACCACGCCCTGGGCTTGTCACACACCCAGATGAAGAACGTCTTCACCTATTCCGCTTACTTGAAATTCAAGGGTGAAGAATACCTGGGCGAGATCCGAAAAGAAAAAGCTCACATCTTGCGTGATGTCGGCCTCGATGTGCTTGAGGCCATTGATATTGGGAATGTCGGTGGGCTCGAAAACCTCAAGGAGTTTCTCCAGATACGTAAAGCCGGTTGGGACAAAGACCTTCCGGTAAAAGGTGTCCTTCTGGCCGGTGTACCTGGTGGTGGTAAATCGCTGACGGCAAAAGCCGCTGCCGGTGTACTTGGCACTACCTTGGTTCGCCTGGATATGGGCCGTTTCTATAGTAAGTATCTCGGTGAAACCGAGCGCCAGTTCAATCGTGCATTGCAGACCATTGAGCAGATCGCACCCGTTGTTGTGTTGATTGACGAGATGGAGAAGTTTTTTGGTAATGCCGATGGCGAACACGAAGTATCCAAGCGCCTGCTGGGCTCTTTCCTCTACTGGCTTCAAGAGCGCAAGGAGAAGATCTTCATTGTGGCGACGGCCAACCGGGTTCAGTCGCTGCCTCCTGAATTGATGCGAGCTGGCCGCTGGGACCGAGCATTCTTCATTGATCTGCCAAGTGTGGCTGAGCGCCAGAAGATTTTCGAGATCCACCTCGCCAAGCAGAAGGCCAACATCGCCGCGTTCGATATGCCTACGCTACTGCGTACCACCGAGGGATACACCGGGGCAGAGATTGAACAGGCCGTCATTGACGCGATGTATCTGGCGAACGCTCAGGACAAAGAGCTCAACAATGAAGCGCTGGTGGATGCGGTCACTCGCATTACCCCGACCAGTGAAACTCGCCGAGAAGACATCAACCAGATTCGCAGTTTGCGGGATCAAGGCTTCTATCCGGCCAATAACTTCGATGTTCAAGAGCAGAATGGCTCTGGACGAAAACTCGCCATCGAGGACTAAGCGATTAACTTTGTCATGCCGGAACACGGCATGACCCCCGAAACAACTCAGGAGTGATGAGATGAGCCATATCGTAAAAGGCAAGGTGCAGGTCGCCTACAAAGACAAAGAGCTGCTGTTGAAGGCTCTGGAGGGAGTTGGCGTCGTTGTTGAAAACGAAAAGCTATACCGCGTGGGCGCTGGCTACACCTTCGAGAAATACCCGATTGTTCTGATCGACCAGAACAACAAGGAGCACCGGATTGGCTACAAGGAAAAAAACGGTGTTTGGGAGCAGTACCAGGAAAACTACGGCTCTTATGGCCGCTGGACGCAGCAGGCAAGCAGCAAGGTGCAGGATCGCTACATTGCCTTCCACTACGAGCAGCAGTTGAAAGAGGAAGGTTTCAGCGTGACGGTGAAGCAGCATCACGATGGCACTTTGGAACTGGAAGCTGAGGAAGCTGTTTGGTAATAGCGCCAAGGCAATCAGATTAGTTGAACTTAACGACGAGGTGACAAAGTGAAAAAGGTAAACATCAAGATCAAGGGCGGCAAGATTGCTGCCGATTTCACGGGGTTTCAGGGTAAGACCTGTGAAGCGCTGGAGCAGCGTATTCGCCCGGAAGAGCTCGAAGTCGAAGAAAAAGAGCTGAAACCCGAGTACCACTTCAATGCTGGTCAAACCCAGCACGAAACGGAACAGAACGAATGGTGATGAGAAGGACAGGGCGCGTCCCCCTTCTTTTGCTGGTTGGTCTCATGGTCGCAGCTCCTGCGGCCTTTGCCAGTGACTTTGTGACTGGCGTAATGGTGGGGCAAATGCTCTCAGATGACTCAGGCAGCAAGAAGGTAGAGGACACTGGCCCGGAGAGCAAAACGGTCATTGATTACCATGACGGTCAGCCAGTTGTGACCAAAGTGGAGGCCTTCAAAAGCAATAAATGGCGCAAACTGGATGGCCCTCAGGGCGGCTATTTTGTTTGCCCAGGTGAATACCGTAGCTATTCGGGAAGGCTGCGTTGTCGCGTCCATGATGACGGGCTCAATGGCTTTATGGGCGGTATGACTGATGCTCAGGAGCTACCGCTCCAAGAAGCTCTGACCAAGTTGGAAGGTAAACCCATCTCCCTGCAAACCATTGAAGTCCACGGGAACAACCTGGCAGTCAAATACCAGTTAGCACCACCAGCACAAACGCACGTCAAAACTCAGGACCTGGGGGTGGTTAAGCAAGATGGTGAAATGCAGAAGGTTGCCAGCCAACCACCAGCGCTATCCATAGAGACTGCACCAAAGAGTGAACCTCCCAAGCAGATTGGTGCTGCACAAGACACCGACCGCAATACCAGTGCGTTTCAAAGTCCGTTCGAGGAGGTAAGTGACTCCATGATCGGTCTAATGGATAGCTCTTTCGTCAAAGTCATAGCGGGGTTGATGCTGGTGTTTGGGGTTGCTAGTGGAATTATGAGGCAGAGCCCATCAGGAATTGTGATGGGGATAATGCCTGCAATTATGATCATGACCGCGCCAACGGTTATTCGTACCATGTTCGATACAGGCGCGGCCAGTACCAAGCCAGTGGAAGATAGCGGAAGCTCATTTCCTTTCTTCTTGGTGGCAATAGTGCCGGTGCTGATTTTCTTTGCCTATAGAGCTTTTATGAACAACCGGAGCGACTCCGAAATTGATGAGTTGTTAAGAGAAGCCCGACGTGCTGAAAGGGCTGAACGACCAAGCAATGAGCCTCCCTCAGTGGATGAACTCCGTGAGCGCCAGCAACAAAACCCAGAAAGAGAACCGGTGGTTGTCAGCTCATCAGCTCCGGCACCAAAGGTGCAAAAGGAAGAGCCAATCGAAGTACAGCCAGGCAAGCGCAAAATTATTTTGGATTAGTGGGGTAGGTTATGAGCAAAAAGCGCATCGTAATCAAAAATGGTGAGGTCTGCGGGTTTGCCGATGAGGTTTCCTTCAAAGGCCTTGAAGTGCAGGAATACAGTAAAACAAGGGTTTCGCGCATCGTGCCGACGAGCGGCATTCTAATGATTGCGTTCTATGTTATTCGCGGACTTTGTTCAGACGAGTCAAAGATTGCGGCATGGACTCGTGTTTGGCGTTGCCAGTGGAAGGTGCTGATCGACGGTAAAAGCTATGGACCATTCAGCAGTCGTGCGGATGCTATCTCGTTCGAGAAGGACGAGATCTACAAACAAGGCAAATTCTTTGCCGATGCCACTCACGAGGCGGCAGTATGATGACACGGGCGGCTATGGCCGCGCTGTTATCCGCGTTGGTAATAGGCCTTGTGTCTGATTTGTCCGCACAAGAGCTGGTGGTAAGCCAGGTGGCTATAGACAAGTCCACTGAGGTGGAGAAAGAAGCTACCTTCCACAACCGCAAGTGGGTGTTAAGGACGGGGCAGGTTAGTGGATTCTTCATCTGCCAAGGAGATAACAAAGACATTTACTACCGGCATGACAGGGTGGGCGCTCACTGCCAGAAGACATCGACTGGGTGGCGCAATGTACTGGGTCTCAGGGACGATGTTCCGGAAGTTGAGCTGAGCGTGTACCTGGGGACCGTTGAAGGTGTCCCCGTGAAAGTCCTTCATCAGGAAGTGGATGGTTACGATCTGAAAGTGCAGTACAAGGTTGCACGTAAAGGGTCAGCAAATGAGTGAGAGTGTGCGTCGGTCAACGCCGATGGTAAAGATTAAAATCCTGCCGAGTTTCGTAGGGGTTCCCTTCCCGTCGGTGCTACTTATCGTTGCGGGGCTCCTTAATGGCCCTTTGTGGGGCTTTGCCGCATTCGTCTTTCATATCGTCATCAAGCGGTACATCTACAGAGAATACCGGAGGTTGCCATATCCGATGCCAACCGGCTCAAGGCCTATGGATGAGTTGAGCGAGCTCCTTGTAAAGGGGATACCGGAGGAATTTTTCCGGCGGCTTGACGCAGCTTGCAGCTCTGATGCGTCAGTACAAATAACCTGCCCAAAGAAATACCGGCTGCTCAAAATGTCGTTGAATCGCTATGCCAACCGCGCTGGTTGTTACCCGCAGTTCCGGGAGGGGGATGAAATAGCGATTGAGGTAACAGAGCAGAGACCAAGAAAAGCAGGAGCAGGGAAGGGCTTTCCAAGTATTCAAGTTCTGAAAGCGTCAGAGGGTGTTCTGAGTGAACCGGAGCAGCCTATCGAAATTCAGAAAGATAAGCGCAAGATTATCTTGGATTGAGGTGGGTTGGAATGCGGTCATTTTTATACAGAATATTGCTTCTTTGCTTCGTCATTATCGTCCAGATAGGGCTAATCGCCATTGATGCGAGCCCGTTGGTTGTTGCTATGTTCCTCTCGCTAACAGCTTTAGTCGCTGGGGTCTGGATGGCGTACCTTCATTCCCGATTTTTGATGGCGGTGACTCCAGTAGTTATCTCTGTGCTAATGGCGACCCTCGCCATGAAAATGTTTGAGCCGAGACTCTTTGTTTCTGCCAGCGAAAAAGGCTGGTTCCCTTTGTCATTGTTCGTCTCGATACCGTTTTACTTCTACTTGAGTTACTTGCTTGAGATAGAGGAGAAGAGACGTACATTCCGGGCCAATGTGATTGGGTTTTTGCGTGGAGTTTCGGAAGAGATCCGTCGTTCAACCAGAGAGCATAGAGATCAAGGTGAGATAAGACACGGTGGAACAGAGCTGGGGAGTATTGACGAACTACAAAGGGGCGAGGCCAAAGAGCCAGAAGTCATCAGCTCTACATCGGACCAGAAAGAACAAGGCACTCCCAAGCGAGACAAGAGAAAAATCATTCTGGACTGAACATGGAACAAATCAGAAAAGGCTTAACCCTCGAATACGCAAAAGAGAAGCGTGAGAAGCTCTTGGCGGAGCTCAAATCAGATGAACACTACAGCCAGACTGAAACAGTAGCCTATGGGCACCACGACCCGCTCAGCGTTCCTGTGGCAGCCTGCGATAGTTGTCATGGCCGGGCGCAAATGCAGAAGGTTATAGGTCCTCCTGTGCGCTGGAATATGGTCTGCCTGGGTTGTGGGAAGGCGATCCAACAAATCCAGAAACGACCGTGGCAAGCAGCAATGGCGTGGAACCAAATTAACTTGGGAACACAGGACTACAGACAACTGCCCCTCTTTGGACTTGGGAGTCTGTCTCCTGAATCAGCAAGACAGAGAATGGTGGGAATACGCAGGAACCTGGAGCTGAGAAAGAGCCTCGCCGGTATCGAGAGGACGATAGCCCACAAGGAAGGTCAACGCCCACCAGGGAAAGAGTACCAGCAACGACTGGAAGCATATCTGCAATGGGCCATGCTGGCGCTGAGGTTGCTCAAAGTCAAAGCAAGTTAGTGGTGAGAAGGAAGAGAGAACCCGGTACTGTAAAGCGCCGGGTTTTTTATGCCGCCCTGTTTACAGTATCAAAAAGTGATGCTATAAAGTGAGCAAGTCACAAGGAGAACCAACGAATGGCTGTTATCAACTCACTCCGCGCTCTCAAAGGCGTAACCGCCCCCGAAGAACTGAAAAAAGGGGATGGATTCACTATCTCTCCTCAGCTTCTGCTGGAGGAAGAAGGGTTTAACACCCGTGGCGCTTTCTGCGAGGACTACTACGAGCGCCCGGACATCAAAGCTGGTATTCGAGTGCTGGCCGATGCTTACAAGCGTGGCGACTATGTTCCGCCGATCATCGTCAAAGTTATCGACGGAAAGGTGTATGTCCGTGAAGGTCATCGCCGTCGCCGCGCCATCCTGCTTGCTATAGAGGAAGGTGCCGACATCCAGTTCGTGCAGGTCGTAGAGCACAAGGGCGATGAAGCCGAACAGAGCCTTCTGATCGCCACCAGCAACGATGGGCTCCCTCTTTCTCCACTTGAGCGAGCCGTGATCTACGCTCGGCTTGCAAACTGGGGGTGGAGCGACCAGATGATTGCCCAACGTGTTGGCCGCTCGGCTGAGCACGTTCGTATCGCCCGTGCCCTTTTGGAGATGCCTCTGGAACTGAAACGGATGATTCAGGAAGGCTCTGTGGCTGCCACCTACGCTCAGGAGCTCTACAACGAGCACGGCACCAACGCTGTTGAGATCCTGAAAAAGGCGCAGGAAGAACAGGCCAGTGGCAATGACGGCAAGAAGGCCCCGAAAAAACTGACCAAAAAGTCTGTCGAGAAAGGTCCCCGCCTGGGCAAAAAGGTGGTTGAAGCCATGCACCGAGGCGTGAGCTCTATTACCAGTCGTCTGGACAACATCAAGCCGAACGATGACGGTGAAACGTTCACCCTTACCCTGAGCCGGGAAGATGTTGATGCGTTTCAGGAGCTGAAAGCCAAGCTGGCGGAGCTGGAGCCCAAAACTGACGAGTCCAATGAAGACCAGCAAGAGCTGGATTTGGCGGGTAATCAGTAATGGGGCGCTGTACTGTTGAGGATGCCATCCAGTTGCTGGAAGGGGGAACCATTGTTGCGGTCGTACCGGCGTCATCCGGACCAGATACGCTGGTGGTTTCCTCTATCAGGCTTGAATCCGGACTGACAGTACAGTTTTCCCCTCCAGCGGCAGCCAGTGTCAGTGTTCAGCTCGCGGAGCTCGATGATGAACAGTGACAAGAAATCGTCTGAACTAGCCAGACTGAGGCGTCAGCATCAGCTAGTTTGCTCTGTCATCGCAGCCTTGCTCATCTGTGCAGGTATATATGGGACCGTTGCACGTTTGGGCTTCATCCTGATGGCGCCATTGTTTGTTATCGCCTTAGGTGTGTTAGTCGATGCGTTCCTGCCAAGGGTAAGTTGGTTCTTCTGTGTGCGGGACGTGAGAGACATATTTGGGTGGAGAAAACGATAGTGGCGAAGTTGAAGGTTTATGGCGGGATCACTTATGGGGCCGAGGGGCAGTTCAGAACTGTCGTTGCGGCCACAAGTAAGAGCAAGGCTGCTTCAATTCTGAATATCACGATTTACCAGATGAATAGCTGGTGGACGGAGACTTTTAACAAGTACGAGGTCGAGGCGGCGATGTCTGAGCCGGGGGCTATTTTTTCAAAGCCTCTCGATGGCAGAGACCCATTTGTAAAGCAGGAAGGATAATTGTGAGAAGTGTTTTTGTATGGTTGAAGGCCGGGGCAATACTGGCTTTCCTATTCTTCGGTATTGCTGGTGCTGTCAACCGGGTCTATTGGGTTAACAGCCAAGGTTTGAGCCAGGGGTCGATGTCATCCACATTGGTTAAAGAAAAGTTTGGCCTAGACCTTGGTGCAATGTGCCGTTATGACAAACCCCAGCATGTCGAGTTCAAAGTCCTTCCTGATCAGACAATCCAGTTCCGCTGCTCATGGTTTGAAGGTGGCGGATTAACCTGGTGGCCTTTCTACACCGAGCATGATGTAAAGAGCGCCGAGGCGACCTCTGTGCTCAATGACATATTCCAGGGTACGGAGGGGCATGATGAGTAGCCAGCTAGAACTCTTTCATGTCCAAGAGGCGTATGCCAAGGCCGATAAGCCGTTATCGAATGAGGAGCTCTACGATTCGGTGGCAGAGCTCGCTGGAATCCCGAAAAGCGCTCTGAATGAACAAAGTGAAATTGGCAAGGCAAAGGTCAAGCGGAGCAAGCTGAAAAGACAGATACGCTGGTATCAGCAAACCCTCAAGTCGATGAACCTTCTCCAGAAGGTGGACGGCGAGCGGGGTGTCTGGGAGCTCTCAAGCAAAACCAAGAAGGGCCTGCATGAAGCGCTAGGTGGCGTTCGACTGGTCGCTTATTCAACAAATCTTGGGCTGGCGGTGTGGTCAAACAACAAGAGCTTTTTCTCTGACCTCGATGAGCCGGTGCATCTGTGTGTGACATCTCCGCCGTTCCCGCTCCGTATACAGCGTGGCTATGGAAACGTTGATGAAGCCAAATGGGTGGATTTCATTACTCAGGCACTCGAACCGATAGTCAAGAACCTGGTGCCAGGAGGAAGCGTTGTCCTGAATGTCAGCAATGACATATTCGAGGCCAAGAGCCCCTCCAGATCTCTCTACGTTGAGCGAATGGTGCTGGCGCTCCATGATCGGCTTGGGCTCTCTCTCATGGATAGATGGCCGTGGATCAACCTGTCAAAACCACCAAGTCCGACCCACTGGGCTTGTGTGAACCGTTACCAGTTGTGTGCCGGGTGGGAGCCTGTTTATTGGTTCACCAACGACCCTGACAGGGTGCGTTCTGACAACAGAAGGGTCCTGATCCCTCATACAGAGAAACATCAGAAGCTGATGGCCCAAGGCGGTGATAACAGAGTGGTCAGTTATGGTGACGGGGCATATCGACTGAGAGGGAACGCATTCTCTAACGTCACGGAAGGACGGATACCGAAAAACGTTATCCAGCGCGGCCACCGTTGTGCGGATACTCTGGAGCTTCGGAGAATCGCTAGAGAACTGGGGTTGCCACCGCACCCGGCAATGTTCCCAACAGACATACCTGAAATGGCTATCCGCTTTCTGACGGAAGAGGGCGACCTTGTTGTTGATCCGTTCAGTGGGTCGAATAAGAGCGGGTTGGCCGCAGAAAGGAATAACCGGCGCTGGATCGCCTGTGACATCATTCTTGAGTACATTCGCACCCAGGCGGAAATGTTCACCGGCTTTGATGGATTTTGGATGAACCCGGCCATAGCAGCAGTGGGCGGGGGAGCGTTGAATTAAGAGAACAATGCCCATGAATTTAAGTATTATCGCAAGAGTCTTGCGCCAATTGGCAATTATTTTTGTCCTCTCCGTGCTTCTTGTGGCCGGATATATCTACTATGCCGGTAAACAACATCAGCAGGCAGCAATCAACTTTTGGGGTGAGCAATACCAGCCTGATGCCATCTCGACGCAAATTGATTGGGGGTTTATCGGTAATTGGGTTATTCCTCGCGGGGGGCCAATTATTTCTCCGGGCATTGCTGGAGTGTGTCCCAATACACCACTTCCCGTTGTGCCTCTTAAAACTGGTCCTGATGGCCGGGGTTATGTTCTCTGTGGCATTGGAAGTGAGGCTGTCGCTACCAGCTTTGATGTCAATGACATCCAGGATGAAGAGATACGAAACACATTAAAAACGATGTTTGAGGAAGAATTTGAAAAAACTGTTAAGGGGGATAAATGGACACTCAAGAACTGAACCACATGATAGCTGAGGCCTACAGCCGGGATTTGCAAAAGCCTGAGCTGGTATCGTTCAAAGAGGTGAGTCGCTGGGGGCGTAAGTACGGTTTCCCCGTCGTATGCACTCTGGCCGATGAAAGTGAAGAAAAGCAGATTCACTGGGCTGCCAGTTTGCTCATTCAAGTAGCCGGTACTTGGCCGCGAGAAGATATGCCGGAATTGCTCACACCGGAACGGGGCTCCGCGCTGTTCAACGATGCGATGCAGTTATTGGCGAATGGGCTTGGAGCAGCAAATCAATTGCGCTGACAGCACAAACCTTGTCAATAAGCGGCCTTCATGGCCGTTTTTTTGTTTAAAGTTTGTTTTAACAGAACCATAATTAGATATTGCAGTATCATTTTATGATCGCTACAATCTTTCACATGTGAAAGTTTGGGGGTGGTCTTGATCACCTGCGAGAAACCAAAATAGAGGTGGGTATGGCAAAAGTAATCAGCTTCGCCAACCAGAAAGGCGGAGTGGGTAAGAGTACCCTCTGTATCCAGCAGGCCTTTTATCTGGCGTTACAGAAGAAAAAGAAAGTGCTGGTCTTGGATATGGATGGTCAGGGGAACACGTCCTCTCGACTGGCCCCCAGACGAGAGCTTGAGGATGGTGACTACGAGCCCATCCTCACTGGAACCAAAACCGCAGAGCTGTTCGCTTACGAGCTGGACGGCATTGAGGTCATGCACTGCCCTTGCGGTGCAGACCTCATTCATACGCCGAAGAATGACCCGGATCTGTTTGAGATGGAGGCTGTGCCTCTTGACCAAGCCATGAATCCGGCTCGCCATTTGGCTGAGCTGTTTGAGAACTACGACTACGTGCTGATTGATTGTCCGCCTAGCCTCGGCAGAAAGCTGGTGGCAGCGTTGGTGATGTCTACCCATGTGGCATGTCCGGTAAAGCTCTCTGGCTTCGCTGTGGACGGCGTAGAAGGTCTCCTGAACACGATTATTGGTGTGCGCGAGGCATACAACCAAAATTTGGAGATCCTGGGCATCGTGATCAACGACATGGACCGCTCTGTCAATCACGACAAAGCCCTCAAGTCGCTGGAGAACACAGTTCCGGATCTGCTGTTTGAGAACAAAATTATGCACCGGCCTCCGCTCGATACGGCGACGACTGATGGCATCCCTGTCTGGGAGCTTCGCTATGGACATGTCGCGGCCAAAGAGGTTGAGGCGGTGTTGGAAGAACTATTAGAGAAGGTGGGCTAAGCGATGGCATTGAACAATTTAAAAGGCCTGTCCGAACTTGCTAAAGCCGCCAAAGGCAAGAAAGGCAAAGAGGTTCTTACCGTACCTGTTGACGACGTTGTATCCAAGGTCCAGGTTCGTAAGCGCTTCCGTAACATTGAAGAGCTGGCGGCAACCTTGCTGACCGAAGGGCAGCAATCTCCGATCATCGTGTTCCCGAAGAATGAAGAAGGCAAGTTCGTCATCCAAAAAGGGGAGCGGCGTTGGAGAGCGTGTAAACACGCTGGTATCGAGACCATTGACCTGGTGGTGAATGATAAGGTCCAGAACAATTTGGACGAGACTGCTGGTGAGCTGATCGAAAACATCCAGCGGGATGACTTGACTCCGGTAGAGATTGCCGAGGCGTTAAACCTGTTTATTGAAGAAGGTTGGAAGCAAAAGGATATTGCTGATCGGCTCGGTAAGAATATCACTTTCGTATCTACGCATCTGTCGTTGCTCAAGCTACCTGACTGTGTGCGTGAGTTATACGATAATGAAGTATGTTCTGATACAGAGACCTTGAATAACCTTCGTCTCTTGTTCGATCTGAATGAAGAAAGATGTCGCGCCGTCTGCGCGGTGGCTATGTCTGACGGGATTACTCGTAAACAAAGCCGTGAGCTGCTGAATGATGCCAAACGTATCAAAGACGAAATGGAAAAAGGCCCACTGACTGGCTCCCACCAGAATGATGAGCTTGGCGCTGGCAACACCGACGAGCAATCCCTCAACTCGGGTGGGGATGGTACGTCGGAACAAACCGGGAATGACGACCTGAACCTTGCCCAGGAGGAACTGGAAGGGGGTAAAAATTCCAATGGTCAGGACGATGATGACGAAGACCCTTTGCGTGATGAAGAGGGTGAGCACAAAGATCCTGTCAAGCAGCCAGATAACAGCGGCAAGGACAAAGATGAAGAAGGCGGTGATGCTCTTCCTCCTCTGCCGAAGGACAAGGAATGGAAGAACGTCCGGGCTGACAGTTTGATTTTTGCTGTCAACGTTAACCTGGATGGCGAGACCAAACGTGGAGTCATCATGACCGACCGTGTTGCTCTGGTTCCGTCTACTGTCTGGGTTAAAACGCTCGATGGCGAAGGCAAGGAAAAGCATGTTCATGTGCCTGTGTCAGACATTGAACTCCTGAGTGTCGAAGGCTAATAAAGGAGGCCCAGCCAAAGAGGTTGGGCCTGTCAAGAACAGGTGAATATGAAGATCTCACAGGACATGAAAAGAAAATTTGCTTTGGTGAATGCCCTGTCTAAAACGGAGAAGCCAAGTCTCCAAGACCTTCACAAGGCAACAAATATTCCTGAATCAACGATCAAGAGACAGTTGTCTGCCCTGCGTGATGAGTTCGGAATGAATATCTTGTTCGTCAGGGAGTCTACCGGCGAACGAGGTGCCACCGGCTACTACATGCTGACAGACTGGGGGATCTTAGACAGGTCTTCGTTCTTGAACCGGTACGGAAAACTGTAAGGTGCCATAGAGCAGCGCATTGAATGCAAAACCCGCCAATCGGCGGGTTTTTTTATGCTGCCACGGTAGCGGCGGTTGCTGGAGGTTTTTCGGCGTAGTAGGCGATGTTCTTGGTTCGTCTGCTAAGGGTGTCTATGCCGACGATACTCAGCGTTTTGGGAGTGGTATTGCGGGACTCGAAATAATGGAATAGCTGGATCATGCAGCACTTCACCATCAACGGATCGATGTCTTCCAGGTAGATTGAGGCTTCTCTCAATGCTTCGGGACCGTGGTTCTCGATCAGGTTTTCCATCCAGTGAATGGCGTTGATGCCAGAACCACAGCAGGGCTCATAAAAGTCTGCCGAAGACTGTGAGCCAACAATGAGTGACATCAAGCGGCCAATCTCTGGAGGAGTGGGGAAGTAATTGGTGCCCTTCTTGTGGAAGCCAGACATGCTTAGGACGTAACCCAAAACATCGCTGGTGGGGTCGCGCTTAATGGCGGCAGACAGGACGTGAGAGAGCTCGAAGGCGACCGGCTGAAGTTCTTCCGGGATCTCCTCCTTGGCTGGGTATAGGCCAGTCTGCAAGTATGCCCACTGGTCAATAAAGGCCTCAACAAACCGAGATGTGCCCATTCTGTATCGGGACTGCTCGATGAGAGATAAAGCCTTGGATGTAAGTTGCTGTGTTTCTGGTGACATAAGCGCTCCAGTTTGTTCTGACGAAACATTCAAGAGGTAGAAACGAAGAACCCCGCCGAAGCGAGGTTCTTTGCTTTCCTGCCTGATCGCCTTAATGCCGAAGCAAAGACGTCTTGATAAAGTCGGGGCAACCGGACATTTCCCGGTCGATGAAGTCCTGACGTTTCGCCAGCGGCCATTTCATGAACGCCGCGAGCGGGATGCGCTTATTCGTGTTAGTATTGCCTTGCAGCATAACAAAGCTCCTTAATTGCTTGATTGTGTTGTAAGGGCTGCAACGAAGGTCGAAGAGCGATGCGGCCCTTATTTATGATTATTACAGCATCATAAAATAATATCAAGAGACAATAAAACGATACCAAGAAACAAAACTTTCACATGTGAAAGTCTCCCCGCTGTCCACCTCGCACACTCCAAACGCCCAAACGCCCAAATAACTTGTCTATCTGCCCAAAATGGGCGCGTAAGCGTCCGATAGAAAGTAATTGTTAGTGAGATATTGACTACACGGAATATGGCTATATCATAGAATCATAAAATGATGCTGTAAAAGTGATATGTATGCCAAAGCAAGCAAATCATCTCCGTTTGAAGAAACCTTGCGCCAACTGTCCATTCCGGAAGGAGGGCGCTATCGAGCTGGCCCCTGGGCGATTAGAAGGCATCATCAACGACATCGTTGAAAACGACATGACGACGTTTCATTGCCACAAGACCGTGCACTCAAAGTCAGGTGGTGAATGGGATGAAGAGGGTAACTATGCACCTTCGGGACAAGAGTCGATGTGTGCCGGTGCTGCGGCTTACTTGATGAAAATAGGCAGGCCGACAGTGGCTATGCGAATTGCCTTTGCGTTTGGTGATGCAAAGGTGTCCGACTGGGACGAAGCTCAAGAGCTGGTTGTCGAGCCTTTGGTACAAGGGGACCGAAATGAGTAAGCGATATGCGGTAGTGCCGCATCCGAAACTGAAACGAGAGTACAAAGGTCGGCTGGTCAGAACTACTCGGGTACTAAAAAACGGCTGGGGGTTGATCCCTCTAGGGGCTGTGGCAACGGTCACGCATCAGTCTCCCAAGGGATCAGAACTGACCTTTGAACCATGCGACTGCTGCGGCCTGAAAGCCATTATCAGTCATGTAAGCATGGACTCCATTGAATTTATCGAACCGATTACTGAGGAAGAAGATGGACGAGAACAAGCTCAACATTGAAACGGTCGATGGGCACAACGAGCTGGTAGTCAGCTTTTTGTCCAGAATGGTAAGCCTGAGTGACGAGGAAAAGCAGACAGTATTGTCCTGCCTTCCGGACACCGGCAAACAAACAATCACCCAGCTCTATGAGGCGCTGCGTTCTCAAGGGCACCAGGATCTTGCAGAGAAAGTCGAACCATACCTCCAGCAGGGGGTGTTTGGGCCGATCTTCGATAACGCCAAGTCCAAGGTGTTCGTTCGGGACGAAGCGCCTTTTTTCCTCATGGATGAAAATCCTTTGAACTGGGATGACGCTAAAGCATTCAATCGCCTACGTATGAGTACGACCTGTGTTCTTGGCCGTGGCGGCTGGACTATCGGTGAGCGCTTTGATGACCGCTTTGATACCGAGGTGGGCGGAACACAGCTTATCGTCACTCAGTCACTCAACGAAAAAGGTGAGATTGAAGGAGGACTTCCTACCTCGATGTCGCTGAATGACTTTGCTGAGTTCCCTAAACAGCCAAGGCCTCCTCAAATAGTCGATTACCAGGAAGACAAGCGATACACGCTTGAGGAAGCGGAAGCTATCCCTGAGCTCGCACCAGTGGTTCAGCGTCTGAAAGAGCGCATCGAAGAGTATGAGGAGAGAAGAGCCCATGATTGACCTGACATGCCGCCTTTGTGCTGGTTCCGGTGTTTATGACTTTTCCCCTTCCAAAGAAACCTGCGGTATGTGCCAAGGGCATGGGAAATTTGTTGACGCCAAAGCAATGCTGGTGGCTGCCATCGAGCTGGCAAAGAAGCAACGCGAGCCTGTCATTGAAGTGGTAATGGGGTTGGTGCTCCAGGGTGTGGATGTTAGAGGGAAGGAGCCTGGAGAGCGGTTCAAGGCTGCTCAGGCCTTTAACGCCCCAGGGCACAACCTATTACGATACGGGTGGGATGCTTGGGAGCTCTATGCCCTCCATGAGGGTGTAAGTCCAGAACTTGCATCGCTTGGCCGAAGTGTGATGCGCGAGTGGCATAGCCATTCATGGGGCCGGTTCAGTGGAGAGGTAGGCTTTAACGCCGCCGAGATCATGATCAAACAGGCCAAAGACAACCCAGAAAAAGCAGAAGAGCGCTGGGCGTTCCTGCTTAGTGAAGAATGGATGGTGGAGTAATTGTCGTGACAGAACAAACCAATAAGAAATTGATGCTGGATGAGTCTCCAGATATGCCCCTGCAATTCAAGTGGAGAAAGTTTGGTGGTGCGATTTTTACTGCCACGCAAACAATGGAGCACGTCAAGGAAGGACGTAAGCTCGGGCCGACTCCAGCAGGGATGCTACCTCAAGAAGTGTGGCTGAACCGCCTGATCGCTATGGAAGAAACCCTGCCACGAGGGAAGTTTTTTGACAGATTCCGCCGCCGCGACAAAAACGAGCAGTATGACTTGGCCGCCGATCATCTCCGTCTTGTCGGACAGAAAAAGCGATAGGGGGATAGATGAAAGCCCAGGCATACCCACCATCAGTCATTCGTAAAGGCGCTGTGTTGTACGCAGCCCTTTATTACATCTCTGATGATGATAAAGCAAAGGTCGAGGTTACAGAGTGGATAGTTCGCTCTATTCAGAAACGACGCAACTCAACCAGCGATCAACGCTATGTCAATCTTGCCCAAAAGTTAGATGGGATTACGTGGGGGAAAAGGTCACGGAAGAATGGGGACTTTGGTTGGTTGCCATCTATACCGAGCTGGTGCTTGAAGCAGTTCCGGGAAGGTGGCGAATTGCCTTTTGGCGTTTATACGACGCGACTGGCCGCTCTCAAGTTTGCGAAAGTCAGCTTGCAGGAAGAGGTCCAATATTGCGAGGCCGAGCTGAAAAAGGCTCAGACAGAAGAGGATACTCAGGAACTCCAAGAGGAGCTGGCGGAGAACCAGAGACTTCTGAAAGCTGCTGGAGCAATGGTGAAGCGCGAGCAAAACAAGAAGAAAAGAGGTTGACCAATGTTACCGATCGTCTCCCCCTCCGTAGTAACCAAACAACTTGCGTTCAATCGAGTAGGCGATAAACGCAAGGTTAGGGTTTCGTCCAACTTTTTGGATGTTATGGGGTTCAAGCCAGGTATGGGCATCGCCGTTGAGCCAGGGGAGGGGATGGGCGGTTTTTCGGTGATCCCAGCGACCGATGAACTACAGACACACCAGGTTTATCAGCGCCGGTATCAACCAAAGAGTCGCTCCAACAACCCGCTGGAAACCGTTATTGAGTTTTCTGGACAAGGGCTCATAGATAAGTGCTTCCCTCGCTATACAGAGCGTTTCCACGTCGAAATGCGAAAAGGTCGAGTAGTCTTCACTCCCGTCGCAAACAGAGCCTTTGCCATTGCTGATCGGTTCAGAAAAACCAGCCCTTTCCGTGCCTTTGTGGCATTGACTGGCGGGGTAGACATTCATGTTATGGAATCGCTTGGCTGGAAGGCTGAGATTGTTTTGGAACATCGTCCAGTTGAAGCCAGAGACAGAGCATCCGGGCGGAACCTGAGTGAAGTACATGCGCTCAATACGCTGGTGAACAGCTCCCCGCGTATCCTGCTGAATGAAGACATTCATCACCTGGAGCTGGATCGCCTTGGAGCCTTGCTGGCGGAGTGCCCACCAATTGGTTTGGCCCATTACTCGTTGGGGTGTGATGACCACTCAAACGCCAAAAGTCCAAGGGACAAAGAGCGTTCTCTTGAAGATCTCTCCACCATGCTCGACATGGTTTACCCGGCACTAAAACAGATCGAGGTCGTGAACCCTGCCGTCGTGCTGGTGGAAAACGTCCCGAACTTCAAAGCATCCGGAGCCGGGGCGATGATGGGAACGACACTGCGGCGGATGGGGTACTTCCTCACTGAGATGGTCTTGAACGGTCTGGATTTCGGCGCGTACCAGGGGCGAGAACGCTATTACATGGTGGCGTCGGTCTTCCCTGGGTTCGTTCCACCGAAACCTGAGCAGAGAGCTGGTGGACGATTGTGGCCGGTGATCGAGAAGCACCTCGGGGATTGTGCAGACGTCACAGCGTTGAAGTCAATTCAGGCCAGAGAGTCAACTTCTCGCAGGATGCCTGCGTTCTTGACGAGAGAAAGCACCAGTTGCCCGACCATCCTCAAGTCTCAGGATCGTGGGGTAAAGGATGCAGTGTACATCCAAGACGGTGGCCGCATTTACAAGCCATCGGTCGATCTGGTTCAGGAGTTGATGTCGATACCTGATAGCTTTGATATTTCGTGGATGGCAAAAGAACAAGCGACAGAAACACTTGGGCAGAGTGTGGATTACAGATTGCATTCAGCGGTCATGGCCGCAGTTCGGGATCACCTGAATGTGAATTGCGGTCGCCATACCGTGGTGCAGCACGGTATCAGAAGTAAGGAAGGTAAATAATGGCAGTCATTTACTACGGCGAGGGAACCCATGACGCCGGTTTCGTCGGGTTCCGTGTCGCACGAACAGTTGGGGTGGCGGATGATTACCGGCAGGAATACTTCTCCTTGAGAGAGTATTCCTACGCAACAGCTCACCGGCTGGCCTACAGCTTGGACCGAAAGTGGGAAGCTGAGGCAGAAGAGGTGAAGCGTCAGAATAAGACTTGTAAGCGGCGACGCAACTCCGGGCCAAATATCATTGCTGAGGGGCTGAGGGCTTATATCAGTATCGAGAACCGGAGCCGGATGGGGGTGAAGAGAACCTACTTCGCACCTTGTTTTCTCGTCACAAAGCCAGGCTACGGCAATGGGGATATTGTTTTCAGGATTTCCACTCATGGCTACGCAGAAGCCTACGAAAAGGCGGTGGAAAAATATTGTGAGATCCATGATTTGACGGATGAGCAGTATGTTGAGTTGCTTGACCGTATGCCGAGTACAGAGGTGTTCACTGGATACCTGCTGAATGCTCTTTTAATACGCGGTCATCGCGCCACAAAAGCTGAAATACTGAGTAAGCTGGGGGCTGCGAAGAATGAAGATGACATCACCAATAGCAAAGGGAAAAGCGGCCACAACAGAGTGCGTTGCCCAGAGTATCGGTGGGCGCAATAACAGCGCCAGATGTTCAAACCATGTTTTATAGCAACACCTCTTTGGGGGCGGAATTATGTTTTTTGATAACAAAGTAGAATCTCACTCGCTCGTAATGGGAGCCAGCGGGAAGGGCAAATCGGTCTTGTCCGAACAAGTGCGGAAAAACGCGAGGCTGCGCGGTGATCTGCTGGTGGATACTGAGATGTACCGTGAAGGTCGAGGGTTGAAACCATACGAGCATGAGTACGCTCGTCGCTTAGTTCTGGGGCTAAGTGGACCGTTGCCGCGTGAACTGCGTGGGAAGCCGGTGACGGTTATCTCTGATGTGTCCAGACCAAAAAAGGTAAAGCGTCAGCCAAAGCAATTTGTTAAGACCGTAAATGGCGTCACCCTTGAACGCCAATTGGTGGCAGATGCAAGAGACCAGTTGGAAATGCAAACAGGCGTCTGGCTCAAACAACCTCAGCTCATCGAGCTGATGGAAGAGTCGGGCATAGACGAAACTCTAGCCGATTTTGGTGAGGCTGAAACACAGATCCGAGAAATGCTGGCGGATGCGTTGGCGATGAAACTGGTAGGGCGCTCATGGCCCAAGTGTGGAGCCCTCTATAACGCGGCAGAAAAGTCCGACGTTAACTTTTCCTCCGAGCTTGATGCTGCGGCAAAAGAAGCTGGATACATGGTTCGCTGAATGGGATTTGGTGTGGACAAGATAGATCGGCAAAGTTGGCTCGTTAAATTCAGGCGAGCGAAGTGTCAGGACACTTTAGACACGATGCGGGATGCGGCCATTCGCAACTATGAAGGGAATATTCGTGTTATCGCGGATATTGTATTGGCCCATGAGGCGAGAGAGACAGAAATTGAAAAAGGGATGTTTTGTCTAATAGTTAGATAGTCTGATGAGCTATCAGGTGGTGATTATGAAAAAGAGAATACTTCATCTGCCCGTAAAAAAGATTTACTTCGATCAGATCAAATCTGGAGAAAAACCAGATGAATATCGCCTCGTCACAGACTACTGGATAAAAAGACTAGAGGGGCGCGAGTATGATGAAGTCCATGTTAAGTGTGGCTACCCAAAGGCTGGAGATATGTCCAGGATAGAGATTCGTCCTTGGCGTGGCTTCTCAAGGAACGTCATAACGCACCCGCACTTTGGAGATTATCCGGTTGAAGTATTCGCCATCCATGTGAATTGATTTTGGTATTCTGATTTAAAACTATTGTAGCTCAGGTATCAAAAGAACTTGGGTAATTAAAGATAAGGGGCCGACGGCCCCTTAATTGTTTTAGTTTGTGAATATTGAACAATCGAGGTGGGATAGCGCTTGTTCGTAGCTACCTTTGTGGTTCGTCTTACGCAGTGCCACCAGCTCAACAATCAATTGGCTTAAAGCCAGTGATTGAGGCTCCCAGACGCGCTTGCATTTGTCAGCCATGTTGGCATTTACGTCTGTAATGACGTAGAGGAAATCAGGGACGTCTTTCAAGGTCCCCAGGCCTTTTGCCATATCAACAGCCTCAGGGTTTTGATAGCTTCGAGTGGCGCTCAGGTCATCGTGGGAAATATAGCTGGCAGATGTCTCAGCGAAACCTAACACCATGCCTTTTCCTGCGCTTTTTGCAATGGCCGAGCCGATAGCTAGAGTTGGCATGATGGCCTGACCTATTTGGCGGGTAGATGCAGTTGCCAAGCCTGAGGCGATGTTCTTCCCGGCATCTTCGGCAGTGGCAGAGCTGGTTGTGAGCATCGCAGTTAAAATGATTTTTCCAAACATACTTAATTCCTCTATCAATCCATAAAGTCCGACTTTTTGAAGGGCATAGTGCCTTTGCAATCGGGATACGCTGTGCAGCCCCAGAACTTAGAGGCTCGTTTCTTGCCAGGGGCTTTTCCTTTCCTGAGACGCATCGGGCTACCGCAATCTGGGCAGTCTGGACAATCCTCCGCCGCGATACGTTTCTCGGGTTTCCCTCGGTTGTCTGGGAACGTCTTCTTGCAAGCCTCGTTCTGGCAGCCCCAGAAAAAACCGTTCTTCCCTTTGATCCGGTGCATCTCTCCACCGCAGTTGAAGCATTCGTGTGAAGGAGGCTTCGCGCCCTCGAAGGCTTTAGCCATCGCGCCACCTTCTTTGGTCAGAACCGGTGCGGCCACTTTGAGCTGCTCAACCATTTGGCAGATCCAGGTGGAAATCTGCTTCATGAAGACAGACATGTTCCCGGAGCCGGAGGCAACTTTCTCAAGCTCCTGCTCCCAAGCCGCAGTCATGCCGGGTGATTTGATGGCTGGTGGAAGCACTGCTATAAGCGCATGAGCCTTATCAGTTGCAAGCAGTACCTTTTTCTGACGCTTGAAGTAGCCTTTATCAACAGCGCCCTGGATGATGCTTGCGCGTGTTGCTGGAGTGCCTAAACCGGCTGTGTCTTTGAGGATTTGTTTGAACTTCTCCTCAGTCACGAACCGGGCAATGTTCTCCATCGCGGCAAGCAATGTGGCTTCGGTGAAGTGCGGTGCTGGCCGCGTCATTTTGTTTGCCAGCTCGGCCCCATTCAGCAAGGCAGGTTCGCCCTGGCTAACCCTGGGGAGCTTCTCTTGTTCAACCGGCGCGTCGGTGTCTTCCCCCTCGTCCTTGGGACTGCTTTCACTATCAGAAGCAAACAAAACCTTCCAGCCTTGTTTGGTAGGTGTCTTACCAGCGGACGCAAAGAGGTGACGCCCACACTGCACCTCGATGGAGGTTTTGGTGAACTCGAACTCGCTGTAGAACTGCGCGATGTAGAAACGACGGATGGCGTCGTAAAGATTGAACTCGATCTCAGACATGGCACTGATGTCTGTTCTGGCCGGTGTTGGAATGATCGCGTGGTGCGCGGTCACTTTGGCGTCATTGAATACCCTGGCCTTGCGATGAGGATCTGCGCCAGCCACCAGCCCAGAGACGTTCTGATCGGACAAAATGAGCGCCTGGAGAATGTCCGGAATGTCTTCCTTTTGGCTCTCGGGTAGATAACGACTGTCAGTACGAGGGTAGGTGGTCGCTTTGTGCGTCTCGTACAGAGCTTGAGCTGCATCCAGTACCTGCTGAGCTGTGTATCCCCATCGTTTGCTCGCGTATTGTTGCAGCGACGTTAGATCGAAGGGGAGGGGGGCTGACTCTTTACCTGGTTTGGTTTCTGCTTTGCTGATAACAGCATTGGCACCATTGACCTGGGAGGCTACCTGCTCGGCATAGGCCTTATTGACGCACCGGCCTTGCTCGTCACTGCACTCTTCTGGTGGTATCCATTGGGCGGCAAACTGTCCATTCTGTACGGACACGTTCACACCCAGAGTCCAGTATGGTGAGGGGGTGAAACCGGCGATCTCTCGGTCCCGTTGACAAACAAGAGCGACGGTTGGGGTGATAACCCTGCCAACGTGAAGAGTGTGGTTGAAGCCGACATCTCGGGCCAGCACTGTGTAGAGGCGGCTCACGTTCATGCCTACCAACCAGTCAGCGCGTTGCCGTGCCAATGCGGCGTAGTAGAGTGAGACCGTATCCTTGCCATCCTTTACGTTGTTCAGCGCTTTCTTGATGCTTGACTCATCGAGAGCCGTCAAACAAACTCGGCGAATAGGGCCAGAGTAGCGGAATCGATCCAGAAGCGAACGGGCGATAGCCTCACCTTCTCGGTCGTAGTCCGTTGAGATGTAGATGGTGCTCGCCTTTTTGACCAGTCCCTCAACAATTTTGTACTGTTTGAACGCACTCTTGCGAACGTTGTACCGCCATGACTCTGGTGCAATAGGGAGGGTCTCCAGTGACCATGACTTGTAGCGTTCGTCATAATCGTCTGGCATATACAATTCCAGCAGGTGGCCGAACGCCCACGTAATAACGCGGTTTCCTCCATCATGGAGAAATCCATCACCTCGTTGGGAGGCCTTCATTACGCCAGCCAAATCTTTTGCCTGAGAAGGCTTCTCGCAGATATAAAGGTCCATTAAGCAGCTCCTCTCATCTTTGATTCCAGATTCGCCAGCTCAGTCCAGCTTTGAGCCAGACCTTTGACTTCGGGGTAGTCTCTGGAGAGGTTTTCGAGGACTCCAGAAATGACATAGGCCGCTTCGCTGGAATTACCCCTCGAACCGGCCTCCTGGAGCATGATTAATAAAGCGTCGAAGAGCTCAGCCTTACGGCCTAGCTCTGTCTGGTTTCTTATTTCAGAGCTTTGCATGGGTTCACCACTGAATAGGGACGCACGGACTCGCGCACAATGCGGCGATCTGCGTCAGTTACAGCCTGACTGGTGCAAAAGTGCGTCCAGGCATTCAGATAATCTTTATAGGTGTGGGTAGGTGGTATGCAGCCGGTTACAACGTCCTTGGGGATGTTTGTGGTTCCCTCGGCTTCCACAAAGCGCCAATCGTGCTCGTCCATACCTTTGCCACCATCGCAATAGCGTTCCCAGCGTGACAACTCGTACAGCGAGTAGCCTTTGCCTTTATTCATGGACTTGAAGGTATTGATGGCTTCGTTGACATCCCCGTGCTGTTTGATCCCTGCTGGAGTTTTATCTGAACCAGCGGAGTCATCTTTGACCTTGTTCATCGTTGCGCTGACATTACCGTCGCCCAGCACATGGATATAACCAGGTTGACGTAATGCAGCACCACCGCGCCCCATGTTGTCCCATGCCATCGACAGTTCCCGGCTAACTCGGGCAGGTTTGTCATTTTCGGCAGGGGCAGTCTGGGGCTGAGGCTTTTGCTCGGGGGCGTTAGAGGCACACCCGGCCAGAATTGCCACTCCCAGAATTGCTATCAGTTGTCTCATCGTGTCGTTCCTCATAAAAAATTGTCGATGAGCCCATTCTAAAAGGGGGGGGATGGAAAGCTGGTTTCTCAAACTGCCCAAATTGGACAGATAGGCGTGTGTGCGATCTAAAGGTGTTTTGAGAGCATGTAGCGACGAGAAATACGATAGGAATATGGTCAACCTACATGCTGAAAGCCCTTAACAAGTTATTTGGTGGGCGAAGTGGAGTGATCGAGACCGCGCCGAGCGTCAGAGTGTTGCCGCTTAAAGACGTGGAAGATGAAGAAATCCCTCGATACCCACCTTTTGCCAAGGGCCTGCCAGTGGCCCCACTAGACAAGATACTGGCAACCCAAGCTGAACTGATTGAGAAAGTGCGGAACTCTCTCGGTTTCACTGTGGACGACTTCAACCGGCTTGTTTTGCCGGTGATCCAGCGGTATGCCGCGTTTGTTCACCTGTTGCCAGCTTCCGAATCACACCACCACCGTGGCGCTGGTGGTCTGTTCCGACATGGGCTTGAAGTGGCCTTCTGGGCAGCTCAGGCATCTGAGTCAGTTATCTTTTCCATCGAGGGGACGCCTCGTGAACGCCGTGACAATGAGCCGCGTTGGAGACTGGCGAGCTGTTTCTCCGGGCTGCTGCATGATGTGGGTAAACCGCTCTCGGATGTGTCCATTACGGACAAAGACGGGTCAATCACATGGAACCCGTATTCGGAGTCACTTCATGACTGGGCACACCGTCACGAAATCGACCGTTACTTTATCCGGTGGCGCGACAAGCGACACAAAAGACATGAGCAATTCTCGCTGCTGGCGGTGGATCGAATTATTCCGGCTGAGACTCGGGAGTTTCTGTCCAAGTCTGGCCCGTCCATCATGGAAGCGATGCTGGAAGCTATCTCAGGAACCAGCGTCAATCAGCCTGTGACCAAGCTGATGCTTCGCGCTGACCAAGAGAGCGTCTCACGGGACCTTCGCCAGAGTCGTCTCGATGTGGACGAGTTCTCCTATGGTGTGCCTGTCGAGCGGTACGTGTTCGATGCCATCCGCCGCCTGGTTAAAACCGGAAAATGGAAGGTCAATGAGCCAGGCGCGAAAGTCTGGCACCTCAACCAAGGTGTATTCATTGCCTGGAAACAGCTTGGGGACCTTTATGACTTGATCAGCCACGACAAGATCCCCGGTATTCCACGAGACCCTGACACACTGGCCGACATTCTCATCGAACGTGGTTTTGCTGTACCAAACACGGTGCAGGAGAAGGGTGAACGTGCGTACTACCGCTACTGGGAAGTTTTGCCTGAGATGCTCCAGGAGGCGGCGGGATCGGTGAAGATCTTGATGCTCCGACTCGAATCAAACGACCTGGTGTTTACGACTGAGCCTCCTGCGGCTGTTGCTGCGGAAGTTGTTGGTGATGTTGAGGACGCTGAGATTGAGTTCGTTGATCCTGAGGAAGTCGATGACGACCAAGAGGAAGATGTGTCAGCTCTGAACGATGACATGTTGGCCGCAGAGCAGGAAGCAGAGAAAGCTCTAGCTGGTCTTGGCTTTGGTGATGCGATGGAGATGCTGAAAAGCACCTCAGATGCTGTCGAGGAGAAACCAGAGCAAAAAGATGCTGGATCAACGGAATCATCTAAGCCTGACGCTGGCAAGAAGGGTAAGCCGCAGAGCAAACCGGGCAAAGCAAAACCGAAGAGTGATACAGAGAAACAACCCCACAAACCAGAGGCAAAAGAGGATTTGTCCCCTCAGGACATTGCCAAAAACGCACCACCTTTGGCAAACGACAATCCGTTACAAGCACTCAAGGATGTTGGGGGTGGACTGGGGGACATCGACTTTCCGTTTGACGCATTCAGCGCATCGGCAGAGACAGCCAGCACTGACGCAACAAACTCAGAAATCCCAGATGTGGCAATGCCCGGAAAGCAAGAGAAGCAGCCAAAACAGGACTTCGTTCCACAAGAACAAAACTCCCTGCAGGGCGATGACTTTCCAATGTTCGGTAGTTCTGATGAACCGCCATCATGGGCGATTGAGCCGCTCCCTATGCTGACTGACGCACCAGAACAAACAACACCAGCGCCAGCAATGCCACCTACGGACAAACCTAATCTGCATGAGAAAGACGCAAAGACCTTACTCGTTGAGATGTTAGCCGGGTACGGAGAAGCATCGGCGTTGCTTGAACAAGCGATCATGCCTGTTTTGGAAGGTAAAACGACGCTGGGCGAAGTCCTATGCCTGATGAAGGGTCAAGCCGTCATTTTGTACCCGGATGGCGCTCGGTCGCTGGGTGCGCCGTCAGAGGTTCTCTCGAAGCTGTCCCACGCCAACGCGATTGTTCCAGACCCGATTATGCCAGGTCGCAAAGTTCGTGATTTCAGCGGAGTGAAGGCAATTGTACTGGCGGAGCAGCTTTCAGATGCAGTCGTAGCGGCCATTAAGGATGCCGAGGCGTCAATGGGGGGATACCAGGATGCCTTTGAGCTCGTCTCTCCCCCTGGCTTGGATGCAAGCAAGAATAAGTCTGCACCGAAACAACAAAGCCGAAAAAAGGCGCAGCAGCAGAAGCCTGAGGTTAACGCCGGTAAACCCTCGCCTGAACAAAAGGCGAAAGGTAAGGACTCCCAGCCACAGCAGAAGGAGAAGAAGGTCGATGTTACTTCTCCGGTTGAAGAGCCGCAGCGCCAGCCGGTCCAAGAAAAACAGAACGTGGCTCGCCTTCCTAAGCGGGAGGTTCAACCAGTGGCTCCTGAGCCCAAAGTTGAGCGTGAGAAGGAATTGGGACACGTCGAGGTGCGAGAAAGGGAAGAGCCAGAGGTTAGGGAGTTTGAGCCGCCTAAGGCGAAAACAAACCCGAAAGACATCAACGCGGAAGATTTCTTGCCGTCTGGTGTTACGCCTCAGAAAGCACTCCAGATGCTCAAGGACATGATCCAAAAACGCTCGGGCAGATGGCTCGTGACACCTGTCCTGGAAGAGGATGGCTGCTTAGTAACCAGTGACAAAGCCTTCGACATGATTGCCGGTGAAAACATCGGCATCAGCAAACACATCCTCTGCGGGATGCTGAGCCGGGCACAGAGACGGCCTTTGCTCAAGAAACGTCAGGGAAAACTGTATTTAGAGGTAAATGAAACATGACAATGAGTTATGACCCGCTCGCCTACGAGATGCCGTGGCGGCCCAACTATGAAAAAAATGCTGTAGCAGGCTGGCTTGCCGCCTCCGGCGCGGCTTTGGCCGTAGAGCAAGTCAGCACGATGCCTCCGGAGCCCTTCTATTGGATGACGGGGATCTGTGGCGTGATGGCGATGGCTCGTTTGCCAAAGGCTATCAAACTTCACCTGCTCCAAAAGCATTTGAAGGGGCGTGATCTGGAGTTTATTTCTATTGCGGAGCTCCAAAAGTACATCAAGGACACGCCGGACGATATGTGGCTTGGTAGTGGGTTCCTGTGGGAAAACCGCCATGCCCAGCGCGTGTTTGAGATCCTGAAACGCGACTGGACTTCCATCGTAGGGAGAGAGTCCACGGTCAAAAAGGTTGTCCGGAAGATACAGGGTAAGAAAAAGGAGCTGCCAATCGGCCAGCCCTGGATTCACGGGGTAGAACCCAAAGAAGAGAAGCTGATGCAGCCACTCAAGCACACTGAGGGGCATTCGCTGATCGTTGGGACCACCGGCTCGGGCAAGACCCGTATGTTCGACATCCTGATTTCACAGGCCATTCTGCGTGGGGAAGCCGTGATCATCATAGACCCGAAAGGGGATAAGGAGATGCGGGACAATGCACGACGTGCCTGTGAAGCTATGGGGCAGCCGGAAAGATTCGTCTCATTTCATCCAGCATTCCCGGAAGAGTCGGTGCGTATCGACCCTCTGCGTAACTTCACCCGCGTGACTGAAATTGCAAGTCGTTTGGCAGCGTTGATCCCGTCCGAAGCAGGGGCCGACCCGTTCAAATCATTTGGATGGCAGGCACTGAACAACATCGCTCAGGGCTTGGTCATCACTCATGATCGTCCCAACCTGACAAAGCTCCGCCGATTCCTTGAAGGTGGCGCTGCTGGCTTGGTCATCAAGGCCGTTCAGGCTTACTCAGAGCGAGTTATGCCCGACTGGGAGGCAGAAGCAGCGGCTTATTTGGAGAAAGTCAAAAACGGTTCGCGTGAGAAGATCGCTTTCGCGTTGATGAAGTTCTACTACGACATCATCCAACCTGAGCACCCAAACTCTGATCTGGAAGGCTTGCTGTCGATGTTCCAGCACGACCAAACCCACTTCTCCAAGATGGTGGCGAACCTCCTGCCGATCATGAATATGCTGACGTCCGGGGAGCTAGGCCCTCTGCTGTCTCCAGACTCATCTGATCTGAGCGACGAACGCCAGATCACTGATTCCGCAAAAATCATCAACAACGCTCAAGTTGCTTATCTGGGGCTCGACTCCCTGACCGACAACATGGTTGGTAGTGCTATGGGGTCCATCTTCCTGTCAGACCTGACAGCGGTTGCCGGTGACAGATACAACTACGGCGTCAACAACAGACCCGTAAATATCTTTGTTGATGAGGCTGCTGAGGTGATCAACGACCCGTTCATCCAGCTCCTGAACAAAGGTCGCGGTGCGAAACTTCGTCTTTTCGTTGCAACTCAGACTTTTGCTGACTTCGCAGCTCGACTGGGTAGCAAAGACAAAGCGCTCCAAGTGTTGGGGAACATCAACAACACGTTTGCTCTGCGTATCGTCGATGGTGAAACACAGGAGTATATCGCAGATAACTTGCCGAAGACCCGGCTCAAGTACGTCATGCGGACTCAAGGCCAGAACTCGGATGGCAAGGAGCCCATTATGCACGGAGGCAACCAAGGCGAGCGTTTGATGGAGGAGGAAGCTGATCTGTTCCCAGCCCAGTTATTGGGAATGCTTCCGAACCTGGAATACATAGCCAAAATTTCAGGCGGAACAATCGTAAAAGGCCGTCTGCCCATATTGACCCAGTAAGAGCAGAGCTATGTGTGACAAGAAGTATAGAAATTACGAGGTAGCCATCATGGTCGATGTGAACCCTTTCGACAGGGTTATGAATGAATTGAAAAGTCGTGGCCGCAAGAACGCTCACATCCTGAGCATCCTCCAATTCGACTGGCCTGCATCGGAGGCCATCATCGAGAAGCTGAGCTGCTACATCACAGACGGGATTAAGGCTAATCAGGAGCCTGTGATTTACCCGATCATTGAAGAAGCTCTGCATCGCTACAGCCAGCTCGTGTTTCATGAGCAGAGAGAGAAATATGAAGACCCGGCCAGAATTGGGGCATTTCTGGAAACCCTGATCACCGAAACCTGCCGGGCGTTGGAAGTGCAAATTGTCGATAGTGGCGGTGATTCATGGTCTGTCGATTCAGGAGAGTCGTTCTCACTGTGGCTTTCTTCCCATCCAGGAGAACTATCCATTAACCCGCAGCCCCATGAGGATGAGACCTCTTTGCGTGGCTTGCTGTATGAGCTCATCACCTGTGAGAGCGTGAAAACTGTTTTAAGGAGAACCGACTATGAAGAAGCCGTGGTTGCTGGTCGCATGGCTGCTGGTTATTGAGTTGCTGGCAATATTGCTGCTGATCCCTGGCGACTGGACAGACAGAGCCATCAAAAGGGAATCCGAGCTGGTGGAACAGAGTCTTGGTGTCGAAGCAAGAGACTGGATACAGAACAAAGCATCTACCTGGTTCAGGTCGAGCGTTATTGATTCAGGATTCTATGAGGGGATGTACCAAACGCTGATCCCATCAGAAGAGGAGCGCCAGAAGTCCAAGGGGATGCAGGACATGGGCAAGGGCTGGTTTGTGTGGGTCAAAGGCCGCATGGAAGCCTTTGTCAACGTCATTTACCAGTTCTACACAAGGTTGGCACTGTTAGCCGCGTGGGCTCCCTATATGCTGATCCTGTTCGTACCTGCGGTATATGACGGGATGATGACATGGCGAATTAAGCGGACCAACTTCGATTATGCGAGTCCGGTTCTCCATCGTTACAGCGTTCGCGGAACGATGTACCTGATGGCCGGATTGTTCATCGCGTTCTTCATCCCCATAGCGCTCGATCCGGTTGTCATCCCGATGACAATGATGACGTGCTGTGTCCTGGTTGGCCTGACGTTCGGCAACCTCCAGAAACGGGTATAGGGAGGGAGGATGAGCTACTCCGTTATAAATCAAGATGGGGTGCATCTGTGCGACATCCCATTGAACGTCTACCAGGTGATACGTCGCCAATCCTTGTCTGCGTTGTGGCTTTACTGGGCGCAGAGCTTGAATTTGGTGAAGGTGCTCATTGCTTGCGTCGGAAAGATGATCTTTGTGATGCCGGTAATGTGGTTCTGGGTGCTGGTGGTGTGCCGCTTGGTTGAACCAGAACGTATCTCAGACGTGTCAGGACTTATCTCTCCGGACGTGATCGGGTGGGCCGCTGGTGCGGCCATCACCCTCATTATCTTTTCCGTATTTACACGCCCAGCGTTGTACGGATACCACAACTTTTTCAAGCAGCATATTTGCTCAAGAGTAAAGCAAGTAACGCCGGAACTCAGAACAGTCACTGGGCCACTGTTCTTTTACCGAAACGAAATTGGAACGATATAGAGAGGAACCATGAAAGTAACTAATAGACTCCAACTGCTGGCACTGGGGCTGTGTATAGCCGGTACTGCCATCGCGGCTCCTGATGTGCTCAATGACGACGCAAAGCTCAAGAACCTTGAGAAGGTGTGTCCCGACTGTCAGATGGTGGCAAAAGATGTACTCAATCTGCGGGTTGAAAACTGCCAGCTCAAAGACACTTCCAGTGCAATGATGATTGGCACCATGCAAAATGACCCTATGTTTTCGTTTATGCTGGCTGTACACACAGCGGCAGGCTCGGAGGCATACAAAACGGTAGTTGGTGCCGCTGGCAACCATGTTGACTGTGAAAACCCGTTGAACTGGATCAAGCTGACCCAGCAAGCGATTAAAGGTGGCAAAGTCTAATGCGTAAGAGAGATTTCTTTTTTGGAGAGGTGTATGAGGGGAGTGGAGGAGCCACTCTACGACTGAGTGATATGGAACCATTGGCAAGAAAAGTGTCGGCAGAGTTCTTCACTGCACAACTGAACCGTATACTGAAAGAGCATGACGGTCAGTTGACGCTCAGCGATGGAACGTCGTACCCCAGCTTTTGGAGCTTCATCGACAAGGTTGATCCAGAGCAGGTTGGTTTCGTGGAGATCTACGCTCGGCAGGATGTTAACGATAATGTTGAAGCGACACTGGCGTGTGACATCGTTTTGGTAAATGGTGTGATCACCGTTAAACCTCACTGGTGTGCTTACAAAGACATCAGGGCTGACGAAGTGATTTCCACCTTACTGGTGCCTTTGCATTTGAAGGCTCTCCAGGGTAAGGCTTACATTCGCTGGGATGATGGTGAAACCGAACCTCTGTTACAAAACGACGACTATCAGGCTGAACTTGAAAATGTGTTTAGTGTTTCCAAGTACCCATCAGCCATGAGCTGGGGCGATACAGCAGACCAGAAGGTTAAGCAGTACAAGATGGACCTTGAGTGCGCCACAGATGTTGGTCGTCGAGGTGTCTCATCAGAGCAAGCATGGGATGCTTATCGAGAACTCCGTTACAATAGAACAGTGTGAAACAAGCGGCCATCGGCCGCTTTGAACTTTCACATGTGAAAGTTTTTCGCCTCCCGCTCTTATCATCTCCTCGAATAAACCTCCATAAAGTGCCCAAAATGGGCCGTAACAGCACTGTTCCTAGATTGATCAATTAAGAGACGATTACTCCGTGATGACGACAAGTTATTTGGAGGGTCTATGTCCGCACAAGCTCACGTCAGAGAAAGCGAAAGCTCATCTGGTTCATTCATCTCCTGGCAGTTCCTTGTCTGGCAGGTGATGTTCGTTATAGGTGTTGTTGCAGGGATGAACCTGGAACACGCATTCAATTTTCTAGGTTAATGGGAGGAAGTGTGAACCTTAATAAACAATTTTTCTGGTTTTTGATGAACGCGGTGCTGATGTGCATCTTCATCGTTCCAGTGGCCGTCGCGTTTTGGCTGTCTGCTTTTGCGGCAGGTTTTGACTGGAGTCAGTGGGTTAAGTTGGCTGCTGATACGGCCAACAGAGCTGCAAGTGACCCGGCCAAGGCTCTGGGCACGGTTCAGACCTACTGGGGCATTCTCAGCTTCTTCCTGCTGGCGGCGTACAGTCTGATGTTCAAGTTTAAAGCCAATGCTAACAAGGAAGTGAAAACTCTGGAGGTGGCCCGACCAGCCAATGAAGTTAGCGTTGCGGCTTCGGAAAAACATTCGGAAGCGGTTCCTCAAAATCAATAACCGATCCAGTAAACGCAAAAAAGGCGGCTTAGGCCGCCTTTTTTTATTTGTCGCTGGAAGTGCCCGAAAAGGGCGCGAAGCCGTGGCAGAAAATCAGTGACCCTGAATGAGAATACAGGCCACTAGGAAAAGAAGAGGGTTGCTATGAAGCCTGTAAAGATACCGCGCCGGGTCGATGAGCCCCCGCATCTGCTGTTGTGGAGCGCAGATGAGTTGGCCCCGATGCTTTTGGGGCTAACGATAGGGGTCATCATCGGTAAGGCTCTGATCTGCTTTCTGGGGGGGTTACTTGTAACCAACCTTTATCGCCGATTCAGGGATAACCATCCGGATGGATACCTGCTCCACATGATCTACTGGGCCGGGTTCATCATGACCAAGGCCAAATCTCTCAAGAACCCGTTTGTCCGGAGGTATTTGCCTTGAACCTGAAAAAGTATCTCAAGACCTGGGAAGGGACCCAAACAGAAAATAAGTGGGGGCGAATCTTCCAGGGTGGTCTTATTGCTATCGTTTTCCTGCTGGTGGTCCAAGTATTCAGCAAGGAAACCATCGTCACTATCCAGCCTTTCACGCTCACGGAAGAAGCCTGGGTGACGAAAAGTAACGCCTCTCAGTCCTATAAAGAGGCTTGGGGTTTCGCTTTTGCTCAGCTCCTTGGCAATGTGACGCCAGGAACCGTTGACTTTGTGAAAGAACGGATCACCCCGCTTCTCTCCCCGAGCATCTATCAGGACGTGATTGATGCCATCGAAATTCAAGCTCAACAGATCAAGAACGACCGCGTAACCATGCGGTTTGAGCCGCGTTTTGTTGAGTACGAGCCCAAGAGCGACAAGGTGTTTGTCTACGGATATTCCTACGTCAAAGGGGCTTCTTCTAACGAAGAGCGTAGCGAACGCTCCTACGAGTTCGCCATCAAGATTTCAAACTACGCGCCCGTGCTGGACTACATCGACACCTATGTAGGAAAGCCACGCACCAAAACTGTTTTGGAGCAACTCCAGCGCAAAGAAGAAAACCGGAGAAAGCATGAAGAACAACGCTAAACTTTCGCTCCTGGCGCTGTCCTTGGCGCTTGGAACTTCAATGGCCTATGCCTCGGATGACATTCCTGTTGTCCCGGCCAGTGTTATGAAAAAGGATGTTCCTGCCCCTGTGACGTCAGGACAAAGCTCCCATGAGGTTGTGGGCAGCATGAATGAAAACCCCTTACTGACGATGAAGCCGGGGGTTAACCAGATCATCCCGATAGCCGTTGGTCATCCGAACCGAATCGTCACGCCTTTCAGCAATCCTGAGATCGTTTCAACATCTCTGACCGGGGCGACGGATAACGGCCAGTGTGGTGAGGTCTGCATCAAAGAGAATGTGGTCTATGTCGCCACGGATAAGCAGTATCCGGTGACTATGTTCATTACTGAAAAAGGCTCGGAAGCCCAAGCTCTCAGCCTGACGATGGTTCCCCGTCGTATTCCGCCCAGAGAAGTCTTTCTCAAGCTCGATGGTGGTGTAGGTATCACTGGTGCTTTTGCCAATACCAAGGCTGAGACCTGGGAACAGAGCCAGCCTTATGTCGAAACCATCCGGTCGGTATTCCGCAAGATTGCTCTTGGTGAAGTCCCTCAAGGTTACACGTTGAACCGCATCCCTGCTGGTGCTGCGGTGCCGAGCTGCGCTCATCCTGGGGTAAAGGTGGATTTCAGCAAGGGGCAATACATGATGGGCCACCACCTTAACGTGTTCATCGGTGTCGCCCTGAACGTCTCTGATCAGCCTATTGAGTTCAAAGAGGCGTTGTGTGGGAGCTGGGATGTGGCTGCGGTGACTACGTGGCCGCTTAACGTGCTTGAGCCCGGCCAGAAGACGGAGATCTATGTGGCGAAGAAGCAGAAGCGTGGTCTCGCACCAACGTCTAAGCGTCCATCGCTGCTGGGAGGTGCCCAATGATTAAGCGATTTTGGACACAGTTAGACCCCAACAAGAAGCGTTGGGTGTCTATCGCTGGCGGCGTCTTCGTTCTTTTTGCGGTCGTGACAATGTTCTCTGGTGAACCCAAGAAAGAAGAGAAGCGCGGTCGCCAAGAAACCATCAAGCACGTTCTCACAGACAAAAACACCCGTGAGATCGGGATAGATTCGTTGTCTGCCGATGTGAAGATGGTGTCTCGTGAAAACTCCGACCTGAAAAAGGAGCTGGAACGAGTCAAGAAAGAGCTGGAGGAAACCAAAACCACTGCCGGGAAATCCAGTGATGTTGGCCGTGAGATGACCCGCCTTCGTCAAGATTTGGACCGCCTGACCCAGAAGAACATGGAATTGGCTAAGAAAGTCGAAACCGGCGCTGCTGGTGGAAAAACATCCTCTTCATCAGAGGATGCCAGAGCCGATGTTAATGGTGCATCTGGTGGTGATGGTCAGTTCATGGAGAAAAAGCTCGACTACAAAGATCCTGCATCCTTTTTTCGGGACGCACCGCTTCCTGACTCGAAGGGTGGGGCTCCTGCAACTGGCAAGGGAGACGGTCGTGATGCAACTAAACCAGGCATCCAAATAGTGAGCTACTCGCAGAAAGCGCCAGAAGTTGAAGAGAAGGACAACAAGGATGATGAGTCTATCTACCTACCTTCTGGCTCCATCCTGACAGGGGTGCTCATCAACGGTATGGACGCACCAACATCTCAAGGTGCTCGTCGAGATCCGTTCCCTTCGACCCTCAGGATTCAGAAAGAGGCTATTTTGCCTAACCGCTTCCGTGCGGATGTTCGTGAGTGCTTCCTGATTGTTTCAGGCTATGGAGATCTCAGTTCAGAGCGAGCGTACCTGCGTGGCGAGACCTTCTCGTGCGTTCGGGATGATGGGGGTGTCATAGAAGCGAAGCTGGATTCCTATGCAGTGGGTGAAGACGGTAAGGCCGGTGTCCGTGGTCGCGTCGTATCGAAGCAGGGGCAAATCATCGCCAAGAGCTTGATGGCAGGCTTCCTTGGTGGCGTTTCCGAAGCCTTTGACGTCAATCCTGTGCCGGTCGTTAGCACTAACCCTGGCTCAAATACCCAGTACCAGTCTGTGTTCTCCGACCAGATGTTGCAGGGAGCAGCAGTGAAGGGGGCCAGTAAGGCGCTAGATCGCATCGCTCAGTTCTATATCGACATGGCCGAAGGCATCTTCCCTGTTATCGAGGTCGATGCTGGCCGTCAGGTAGACATCATCGTGACCAAAGGAACCAAGCTACAAATTCGTTCCACCGGGGGAACCAAGAAATGAAAAATTTGAACATTTTGACCAGAAAGGGCAGTTCCAGAGGCGAGGCTCAAAAGGAACAGGCAGTAAGATCCGCAAAGATGTTGGGGGTGGGTGCAGCGCTACTTATTTTGTCGGGCTGTTCGACGTTCAACATCGGCAAGGATGAGTATAGCTGTCCGGGAATGCCGAATGGTGTTCAGTGTATGTCAGCGCGAGACGTTTACGCCGCAACCAATGACGGAAATGTCCCGCGTCCAATGAAACCAGAGGAAGTCGAGGCCAAAGCGGAAGCGGATGGCGAAGGTTCCTCAAACGTTTCAGCGAACTCATCTAGCTCCGGAGACCCGGTGATTGACAACTATGTCGCACCGCGTCTTCCGGATCGCCCGATTCCAATTCGTACACCAGCACAGGTTATGCGGATTTGGGTAGCTCCCTGGGAGGACACCAATGGTGATCTCATCGTGACAGGGTATGTCTATACCGAAATCGAACCGCGCAGGTGGGTGATTGGGGATGGCACACCGCAAAGTGAGCCAGTTTTGAGACCGCTGCAAACGGTACAACACGAACCGAAGTCTGAAACAACCAAATAGGAGATGTTCTTGATGAACGCAAATCAGTTGGCGAATGCCTCAAGTAAAAACAACGCACTCTTCCTCTTCCTGGGGTTGATGGTGGTAGCCTTCCTGCTCGTGCCGGATCAGGCCCACGCTGGTACTGGTGGTACAGCGTTTGACGACGTATGGGTAACTCTCAAGGATTGGACCCAAGGTACTTTGGGTCGAATCGTTGCGGGTGCGATGATCCTGGTCGGTGTTGTTGGTGGTATCGCTCGCCAGAGCCTCATGGCTTTCGCTATGGGTATCGGTGGCGGTATGGGCCTGTACAACTCCCCGACCGTAGTGGAATCCATCATGTCTGCTACTCTGGAACATGCAGAGAAGGTCATCCCGGCTGTTGTGCAACTCAGCAATGGCCTGGGGGTGTAAAAGACACCTTGCCGTTAATCAACGGGTGATAGGGGCAGCCTAAAAGCTGCCCTTATTTTTTGGCAAAAAGTCCAGTCATAACAAATTCCAACTATTTCCCTAGATTCTACGTCAGTACTTCAAAAAGCATAATCAAAGCCTTGATAAATATGCATTCCTTCGAAATTCAGCTTTCACCCATTGGGTGAAAGAAAAGTGCTCAAAAATATGTTAAATTATCAGCTTTTATGACTCGATATATGGTAAAATAATAGTAAGAAAAGTAGTAAAAAGGGGTTCTAATTATGATTAATAAAATTGATTTCAAAGCTAAGAATCTAACATCAAATGCAGGTCTTTTTCTGCTCCTTGAGAATGCAAAAAGCAATGGGATTTTTGATTTTATTGAAAATGACCTCGTATTTGATAATGACTCAACAAATAAAATCAAGATGAATCATATAAAGACCATGCTCTGCGGTCACTTCATTGGCATTGATAAGTTAGAACGTCTAAAGCTACTTCAAAATGATCCCCTCGTCAACGAGTTTGATATTTCCGTAAAAGAACCTGAAACAGTGTCACGGTTTCTAGGAAACTTCAACTTCAAGACAACCCAAATGTTTAGAGACATTAATTTTAAAGTCTTTAAAAAACTGCTCACTAAAAGTAAATTGACATCCATTACGATTGATATTGATAGTAGTGTAATTAACGTAGAAGGTCATCAAGAAGGTGCGTCAAAAGGATATAATCCTAAGAAACTGGGAAACCGATGCTACAATATCCAATTTGCATTTTGCGACGAATTAAAAGCATATGTTACCGGATTTGTAAGAAGTGGCAATACTTACACTGCAAACGGTGCTGCGGAAATGATCAAAGAAATTGTTGCTAACATCAAATCAGACGATTTAGAAATTTTATTTCGAATGGATAGTGGCTACTTTGATGAAAAAATTATCGAAACGATAGAATCTCTTGGATGCAAATATTTAATTAAAGCCAAAAGTTATTCTACACTCACCTCACAAGCAACGAATTCATCAATTGTATTCGTTAAAGGAGAAGAAGGTAGAGAAACTACAGAACTGTATACAAAATTAGTTAAATGGGAAAAAGACAGAAGATTTGTCGTATCTCGCGTACTGAAACCAGAAAAAGAAAGAGCACAATTATCACTTTTAGAAGGTTCCGAATACGACTACTTTTTCTTTGTAACAAATACTACCTTGCTTTCTGAAAAAGTAGTTATATACTATGAAAAGCGTGGTAATGCTGAAAACTATATCAAAGAAGCCAAATACGACATGGCGGTGGGTCATCTCTTGCTAAAGTCATTTTGGGCGAATGAAGCCGTGTTTCAAATGATGATGCTTTCATATAACCTATTTTTGTTGTTCAAGTTTGATTCCTTGGACTCTTCAGAATACAGACAGCAAATAAAGACCTTTCGTTTGAAGTATGTATTTCTTGCAGCAAAAATAATCAAAACCGCAAGATATGTAATCATGAAGTTGTCGGAAAACTATCCGTACAAGGGAGTGTATGAAAAATGTCTGGTATAATAAGAATATCATCAATAAAATTGAGTGTTGCTCTGTGGATAACTTGCAGAGTTTATTAAGTATCATTGCAGCAAAGATGAAATCAATGATTTATCAAAAATGATTGAAAGGTGGTTGTAAATAATGTTACAATGTGTGAGAAGCAGTCTAAATTCTTCGTGAAATAGTGATTTTTGAAGCTAATAAAAAACACACGTGGAATTTAGGAAAAACTTATATCTGCTGCTAAATTTAACCGTTTGTCAACACGGTGCAAATCAAACACACTGATTGCGTCTGACGGGCCCGGACACCTTTTTGCTTTTAATTACGGAACTGATTTCATGATGAAAAAATCGTTATGCTGCGCTCTGCTGCTGACAGCCTCTTTCTCCACATTTGCTGCCGCAAAAACAGAACAACAGATTGCCGATATCGTTAATCGCACCATCACCCCGTTGATGCAGGAGCAGGCTATTCCGGGTATGGCCGTTGCCGTTATCTACCAGGGAAAACCCTATTATTTCACCTGGGGTAAAGCCGATATCGCCAATAACCACCCAGTCACGCAGCAAACGCTGTTTGAGCTAGGATCGGTTAGTAAGACGTTTAACGGCGTGTTGGGCGGCGATGCTATCGCCCGCGGCGAAATTAAGCTCAGCGATCCGGTCACGAAATACTGGCCAGAACTGACAGGCAAACAGTGGCAGGGTATCCGCCTGCTGCACTTAGCCACCTATACGGCAGGCGGCCTACCGCTGCAGATCCCCGATGACGTTAGGGATAAAGCCGCATTACTGCATTTTTATCAAAACTGGCAGCCGCAATGGACTCCGGGCGCTAAGCGACTTTACGCTAACTCCAGCATTGGTCTGTTTGGCGCGCTGGCGGTGAAACCCTCAGGAATGAGTTACGAAGAGGCAATGACCAGACGCGTCCTGCAACCATTAAAACTGGCGCATACCTGGATTACGGTTCCGCAGAACGAACAAAAAGATTATGCCAGGGGCTATCGCGAAGGGAAGCCCGTACACGTTTCTCCGGGACAACTTGACGCCGAAGCCTATGGCGTGAAATCCAGCGTTATTGATATGGCCCGCTGGGTTCAGGCCAACATGGATGCCAGCCACGTTCAGGAGAAAACGCTCCAGCAGGGCATTGCGCTTGCGCAGTCTCGCTACTGGCGTATTGGCGATATGTACCAGGGATTAGGCTGGGAGATGCTGAACTGGCCGCTGAAAGCTGATTCGATCATCAACGGCAGCGACAGCAAAGTGGCATTGGCAGCGCTTCCCGCCGTTGAGGTAAACCCGCCCGCCCCCGCAGTGAAAGCCTCATGGGTGCATAAAACGGGCTCCACTGGTGGATTTGGCAGCTACGTAGCCTTCGTTCCAGAAAAAAACCTTGGCATCGTGATGCTGGCAAACAAAAGCTATCCTAACCCTGTCCGTGTCGAGGCGGCCTGGCGCATTCTTGAAAAGCTGCAATAACTGACGATGAGGCCCAGGATATTGGGCCTCCTTTCTTTCTCTTTTTTTCCTGTTGTCATCTACACTTAACAAAAATACAGCAAGGAAAATCCCATGCGCATTTTGCCCGTCGTTGCTGCAGTTACGGCTGCATTCCTGGTTGTCGCGTGTAGCTCCCCGACACCGCCGAAAGGCGTTACCGTGGTAAATAACTTTGATGCCAAACGCTATCTGGGAACCTGGTATGAAATTGCGCGCTTCGACCATCGTTTCGAGCGCGGATTGGATAAAGTGACCGCAACATACAGCTTGCGCGACGACGGCGGCATCAACGTTATTAACAAGGGCTATAACCCTGACAGGGAGATGTGGCAGAAAACGGAAGGGAAAGCCTATTTCACCGGCGACCCAAGCAGAGCCGCGCTTAAGGTTTCTTTTTTCGGCCCCTTCTATGGCGGGTATAACGTAATTGCACTCGACCGGGAATATCGTCACGCGCTGGTTTGTGGTCCGGATCGCGACTACCTGTGGATCCTTTCACGGACCCCTACTATTTCAGATGAAATGAAACAGCAAATGTTAGCCATCGCGACCCGGGAAGGGTTTGAAGTGAATAAACTGATTTGGGTGAAACAGCCTGGCGCTTAGTGAGTGCTCAGCTTCAGACCAATAATGCCAGCAACGATCAGCCCAAGGCTCAGCAAACGTGCCGGGCTGGCAGACTCACCCAGCAGCAAAATCCCTGTAATGGCCGCCCCAACAGCGCCAATACCGGTCCAGACCGCATAAGCGGTTCCTACAGGCAACGTGCGCATTGCCCAAGAGAGCATGGCGATACTGACGATCATCGCCGCAATAGTGATAATGCTTGGCGTAAGACGCGTAAAACCGTGGGTGTATTTCAGGCCAATCGCCCAGACAACTTCGAGCAAACCTGCAATTAATAAAACGATCCAGGACATATCAGGCTCCAGAACAATGGGGCCGTCCCCGGTGAAAGAAGCGTTTGCAGGTCGTCCTGCAAAGCTAATGTGTGAAATGGCATTTTTGCCCGGAAGAAAATGAATTTCAACCTTTTTATTCACCGCCTGCTAAAAGCAAGAATTAAGCATAATTAGCGGCGTAGTTCCCGCATTTGGCACTCATCGGAGTTCTCTATGATGAAGGGCTTTCTGAAACCAGAAAGTCGATTGCCCCTCTTCTGAATGCGAAACGTTTATGCTTAAAATTTTAGTGATTGACCGGTGCCACTTTACCCGCACAGGGATAGAGGCCTTGCTTAATCATTCTGGCAGGTTCAGCTCCTCATTTCTGGTATCAGGAATCAATAATCTCCTGTTAGCAAAAGAGCATATTTTGCAATGGAAACCGCATCTGGTGATCGCGGATTTATACAGTTTTATTAGCGAGACGCACTCCAGTCCGCCAATTAAACCTTTTTTTATGAGTTGTGGCGTCATCCCACTAATTTTACTGCAATCAGCAGACAGACAGCATGCACCCATCGTGCCCTCTCAATCCGTAGCCCATTCGGTCTTGACCAAGCACACCACGCTGAACACACTCTCCCACACAATTCAGGATTTCCTTATTTGCTCAAAAAGGGCACTTCCACAGCCCATGTTTATGCACTCCCTCCCGTAACCTCCAGCATTGGGTTCTTGTAACTCAAAACGAATGGAGAATGCGATGATCAATTTCAAGCCTAAAATTCCGGCGATGCTTGGGGCTCTGGCGGTTCTTACCGCTGGTGCTGCTCATGCAGAGCTGCTGGAATACACCTTTAAGGCTCCAGATGGTACGCAACGGTCTCTGACTCCGAATGCCAACTATGCCAACCCAACGGGCAATATCTCGTTTGCCTTGAGTGCCGGTATCGACCGAAAGGTAAAGATTTCGGTGCTTCGGTCGGATGGAACAGTGGTTTCGACAGCGACCAGCCACCTTCTTGGGGCTACTGATCGCATCACAGTGGGTGGAAAATCCTACTATGGTGCGGAACTTCAACTACCAGCTCCAGTTGGTGGGGCATACACTATCAGGGCGGAAATTCTTGCCTCTGATGGTTCTACAGTACAGACGGATGAATACCCTCTTACTGTCGATGTGACGCCGCCAACCTACTCTTCGCTTGCCCCGGTTTATAGTAACTATGGGCAGGTTACTAGCGGTGATGTTTGGAAACTGGGTCTAGGTGGCTCTGAGGATAATGCCTTTTTGCTGTCAGGAATCTCTGATGAGTCACCCATCAAAGGCGTCAAAGCAAAGCTGTATCGTCAAGACGGTTCACTCTACAAAGATGTATCCGTGAACTACGATGACGCTAACGGACAAGCTAGACAGTCTTTCCAATCTGGCTTTTTCCCAGCCTCTGACTTGGATGAAGTGTTTACACTTCAGTTTGAGATAAGCGATAGCGCTGGAAATAGCTATCTTTCACCTCGTCAAAAAGTGATGTTTGATAGCATAACCAATGCTCCGTCTGCACCTTTTGGTGTTTATGACCCTTCAAGTACAAACAACTTAGGCCCTGGATTAACCGGATTTGTTGCTTACACTGAGGGCATGACAGTTAAAACTAACCCAATCAAGTTAGCTTGGCGTGTTCCGCGTGATAACTGGCATGAGTATAGAGAAGGTGGGATAAATATGACCAATGCCTTGGGAGAGATGTCCAAGGTAGGAGAAGATGCCAGCTATGTTTATCTCGTCACAACCGCACCTTATGGCAATACCGACGGCAATTATTGGCGTTGGGTGAACTTCGGCCAGTGGGGGGGAGGCGGTATTGCTTATAACCTCACACTCTCTCCATCAGCGCCTAAAAGTCCCAGACTTTTGGGTGTGGACTACAATTACAGTGATATAGGATGGTCTAGTTTTTACCGCTACTGGGTGAACAATTCTGTTCTTCCTGTCACTGTTAGTAGTATCCGTGTCAAAGTTGAACCAAGGCCTTACGTTCAAACTGCCGTTCACAGGGGAAGCTGTGAAATTCCTGTTGGTCAAGATAGCTGCGTGATTGCAAATAGCTTCACAATGGCTAAAGGCACAACAGGGTACGTCCACGATAATGCGACAGTTTTCAATCCGGATAAATCTCTTCGCTCGAATCCTCTTTGGGCAGAGGTTAACTGGAACGATCAGCACTACCCTCAGCTAAGTCAGCAGTTCGATCAAAATAGCAAGGTATTTACCTTATTCGTTAACCAGCCAGGACGAGGCGCTTACTTTGATAGGCTGCGTCTGCGAAGTGCATGGATTGAAGATAGCAAAGGCAACAAGCTGTCTCCAACTGGTGGGTTAATAGCCAACAACTGGGAGAACTACACTTACCAGTGGGATCTTAAAACTCTCCCTGAGGGGCAATACAGTCTTGTTGCCGCAGCAGAGGAGATGCACGGGCCTTTAACGCGACAACCAATGTTCCAGATAACGTCTGATAGAACGCCACCAACCATGACACTCAGTGTGGCAGATGGAGCAGCTATCCAGACTCTAGATGATGTTGTTATTACCTTGGCTGATGCTATCGACCCTTCACCTAAATTGACCTCTATTGCCCTTGTAGGGGGGCCTGCCAATGACAAGGTGCAGTTGTCTTGGCGTGAGGAGTCGAAAGGTCGATTCCGCCTTGAGTACCCGGTAATGTTCCCTTCTTTGAAGGAAGGGGAATCTTACACGCTGACTGTTTCCGGTGAGGATGCACAAGGCAATGCGGTTCAAAAGGCTGTTGGCTTCGAGTACAAACCTCGTCAGGTAATGCTGGCGGATGGGATGGATGGCAAGGTCATGGTCCCCGCTGTCACTCATGAATTTGTTCATGCAGATGGCAAACGGATCATCGAAACCAAGCCGCTGACGCTCAGTGATGGTGCTGTCGTGACAGGTTCATACGACGTGTTTGCGACCCTACGTTCTGATGCGAAAGTACCGCTGGTGGTTAATGGGGTGCGTATCGAGCCAGGCCAGACAATGGGGATCATGAGCCAACATGATTTCGGTGCGTCAGGTGGTCGTTTGAGCATTCCGGTTAAACCTGCTGTTCCTGATGTGGTCGGCTCTTCCAGCCTTCTTGTCATGACCTCCGCGCCGAACTCACCCATCTTGGTTGTGGACATCAATACCTGGAAAGGGACGGCTAAGCTCTCTGCTGAATCATGGACAATTCGCCAGGTCATTGACCCAGTGAAAATCTATGCCCTGCCAGAGTCGGGTGTGCCTTGCCGGTTCACCACGAAAGAGGATGTGGCTATGGCCGCAGACCCAATTCGTGACCCGGTGTGTTTGCTCCAGTGGGACAGAACTCCAGATGAGGCTGAACAAACTACGCAGGACAACAACGGGATGAAAGTTGCTGGGCTGGTGGGGCAGGCTGTGAGCATTGGTGAACAACCTGTCGAATACAGCCTGTACCTGTTCAGTGGTGACGGTTCCAAGGTAAAAGTTGGGTCTGGCTCTCAGAACCTGACGGTAACTACTGCCTATGGCTCTGTTGGCTACACCCCGATTGATGACATTGCTCAGGTGAATCGCGTCATTGAAGATTTTGATGTGAACTTCAAGCAGAGCAAGGGGCCAGACTGTTCTATAACCCTCAGCGCAGACCGTGCGAAAAAAGAGGCCGCGAACAAGGCTGTTGGTAGTGCAAGCCGTGCCTGTCTGTTCGAGTGGCAGCAGATCCCCGATGGATTGGTCCAAGACCCGTTATCGGAATCACCTTCGCTCTCTGGTTCATTGGCCTCCAACGGCGTTCATCCACTGGGGTGGCGGGTAAGTATTTTCACCCGTAACGGCACTAGGGTGACGTTGAACGACGAGACTTTCAATGTCGAAGCGGTTGACCCACCAGCTCCGACCGTTGAACTAGCCTCCGACTACAACTTCAAAGACAACATCTACTTGGTGCCGATGACAGGTAACTACCTGGGTGATGCCATTATCAACTCTGAACGAGCTGATCTGGATATTGCCATATCGCGCAACTCGGATGTTCTTGAGTCTGAGACCTTCACTCCGGGATGGGGTGCCACCAATAAGGTGTATCGCCGCATCAATACCGATGAGCGAGCGTTGTGGGAGGAGACCACCTACAAGGTGAACGCGGCCTACAACAAGGTGCCTGATGTGAAGACTGAGGTTGTCTACCGGGCTATCTCTGCACCTTCTGACAGTATCCGTCCTATCGTTGAAGTTAAAGGTGATACCGCGATTGACACCCAGGCATTGCCGGTTAGGGTTCTCATCCGTGATCAGTACAAACCTGATGGTGACTATGACGCTAACACGATGGGGGTGTGGAAAGTACGCCTGATCCAGCAAAAGGCCTACAACGAGACGGTTGCGCTCACTGATTATGCGGAAGCATCGAACGGTGAAGCTCAGTTCTCAGTAGACCTGTCTGGTGTGGATACTTCCTCCGTCCGTATCGCTGCTGAGGCTGTTCTGGAAAGCCCTGTTGAGGGTTACAACCGCACAGAGTTGTCTATCAGACCTGCCTTCTTGACAGTGCTTCGCGGTGGTGCCATCGGTGCTGGCGTGGAGGCTCGCAAGTTGTCTGGTGAAGCTCCGTTCACTGCTGTGTTCAAGCTATCTTTGGACGACCGTCAGGATCTCCGGGCTACCGGCCAGGTTGTGTGGGAAACCAGTAAGGACGACGGTAAAACCTGGGAGCAGTTCATCCCAGAAGATCGATACAAGTATCAGCTTGTGAAGACCTTCGACAAGGGGGAGTACCAGGTTCGGGCCAAGGTGGTGAACGTCAACTCAGGTGCGGAAAAGTACACCGAAGCGGTCAGTGTTGTCGCTTACGACAAACCTGATATTGCTGTTATCGGCCCGACCACGTTGTTTGTCGGAAGTGAAGGCAAGTACACAGCGAACCTGACGTTGAACGATGAGCCAATCTCCGGTGGCAATGCCATTGTTGAGTGGTCTACTGACGGTGGCAAAACCTACGCGCAGACAGGGGATAGCATCACGCTTTCGAGCGATGAAGAAACCCGATACCGCCTGTGGGCTCGTGTGCGCTCTGCCACGGCACCGGCTGATGACGGCTATGCCTATGAAGTTGCGAAAACGGCGGTTGACTTCCGAGCAGTGAAGGCACCTCGTCCTTACGTGACAGGGCCGCGAGTTATTGAGACCGGTAAGAAGTATGTGTTCAAAGCCGAAACCAGCCTGCCTTACCGTGGGATGGACGTGAAGCTGAACGGGTTCTTCACGCTGCCTGATGGCTCGATTGTGCAGGGTGATACTGCTGAGTACGAACCCTCTGACACTGACCTCAATCAGGCTACTGTAGAAACGAAGTACACCACCTGGATCGAAGGATACCGAGATCAGGGTGCAGAGGCTTCGCATAGCCTACGCTCCCGCGTTTGGCAGTATGTATGGCCGAGCTTCGGAATGCAGGTTAGGAAGAACGCAGACGTGGCTCCTGCGACGATCACCGCGTCAGTGCGGCCAATTGCCTTCAACGGCAAGCTGGAAGAGCCGACCTACGAGTGGGAGTTGCCGGAAGGCGCTGTGATTCAGGATCAGCGGCAGGATATTGTCCGGTCCTTTGTGATCAATGAGCCGGGTGATTACAACATCAAGGTCACTGTCCGTGATGCTCGCGGCCATGAGACCGTGATCGAGCAACCGCTCAAGATCGGCCAGGCAGCGCCCTATGCCATTGACCTGCAATACTCTGGCTCGAACAAATACGAGCGTGAGCCTCTGGATGTGCTGTTGCGACCGTACATTTCTGGCGGCCACCCACGCGACCGTATTTCGACTCGTGTTTATTCGGTAGATGGTACACCGTTGGAAAGCAGTGGTTACTACGGCAGAGCAACTCTGGGCGCTGGTGAGCACAGCATCAAGCTGAAAATAACCTCAGAAATGGGGCATGAAGCTGAGGGCGAGGTGAACATCAATGTTGCAGAGAACAAGTTGCCTGCATGTAGCCTGAGCTCACGAGAGACCGTTGGGTCGTGGATCGTCTATGCGAACTGCGAAGATACCGATGGCCGCATGAAGTCCTACGAATGGACCATTGCCGGTGAGTTGCAGAGCATCAGCTCTGATCGAGTGACTATCAGCAAGGGCACCTATGAAACGATGCCGACCATCTCTCTGGTTGGGGTCGATGACTCTGGGGGCAAATCCGAAGCTGTTACCATGAACTAAGGTTCATTCCTCTCAAAGCCCGGTTCAGACCGGGCTTTTTTTTGTATCGCGCTGGAATTGTCCAAATTGGGCTATTACAGAGGCGAGTCTATTTCCATCCCCCGGATACACTGCCCAGCATCCAGTAATCCAATCTTAGGGGATAGACATGCGGACAAAATTACTTGGGGCGCTGATGGTGTTCGGGATTATTACCGGCACGGCTCATGCGTCATCGAAATTGGAAATCACCGATCCCAGAGCGGCGAAGATAGAGGACATTGTAGAGCTACCCATCAAAGGGGTTCGAGCCGTCCAAAGTGATGGGCAGATCATGTTCCTCTCTGAAAACGGACGATTTGTTATTTCAGGACAAATCTACGACCTGTGGAGCAAGAAGCCCCTCAACACGATGTCCCAAATGAGGGATGTAGCGGAGCGTATCCACTTCAAGAGCATGGGCATGGATGTGGACACGCTGAACACTGTGTCGATGGGGCGTGGTGACAAAGAGGTGGTGGTCTTTGTTGATCCTAGGTGCGCGGTTTGCCATCAGCTCATGGGTGATGCCAAATCGCTGGTGGATGATTACACCTTTAAATTTATCGTGATTCCAGCTCTGGGTGCTGAGTCCAACCGCCTGGCAAAAAACTTGTACTGCGCGAAAGACAAAACCCACGCGCTTGATGCGCTGATGAACAACACCCTGGGTTCCCTTCCTTCAAAAGAAACCTGCGACCCCGGCCAATACGACCAAACGCTGCTGACAGCTCATTTCATTGGGATTGAGGGCGTTCCGTTCGTTGTTGCTCCGGATGGTCGTGTCAGCAAAGGACGTCCGAAGAACCTGAAATCATGGTTGGAGAGTGCTGAATGATCGTAACCATCAAAAAGAAACTCGAAGAAACGTTGATCCCGGAGCACTTGCGAGCTGCCGGGATTATTCCTGTCCTGGCCTATGACGAAGACGATCATGTCTTCCTTATGGATGATCACAGTGCAGGCTTTGGTTTCATGTGTGAGCCCCTGTGTGGTGCCGATGAAAAAGTTCAGGAGCGAATGAACGGTTTCCTGAATCAGGAGTTCCCGTCGAAGACTACGCTCCAGTTTGTCCTGTTCCGCTCCCCGGACATCAATCAGGAGATGTACCGGATGATGGGTTTGCGTGATGGCTTCCGTCACGAGCTGCTGACATCTGTTATCAAGGAACGGATTAACTTCCTCCAGCACCACACGACAGATCGCATATTTGCCAAGACCAACAAAGGTATCTACGACAATGGCTTGATCCAAGACCTCAAGCTGTTCGTTACGTGCAAAGTCCCCATCAAGAACAATAACCCGACTGAAAGCGAACTCCAGCAGCTCGCACAGCTTCGCACGAAGGTCGAATCATCGCTTCAAACCGTTGGTCTGCGTCCTCGCACAATGACGGCGGTGAACTACATCCGGATCATGAGCACCATCCTGAATTGGGGGCCAGATGCTTCATGGCGACATGACTCTGTGGATTGGGAGATGGATAAGCCCATCTGCGAGCAAATCTTCGATTACGGCACCGACGTGGAAGTCAGCAAGAATGGCATCAGGCTGGGTGACTACCACGCGAAAGTCATGTCAGCGAAAAAGCTGCCTGACGTTTTCTACTTTGGTGATGCGTTGACCTATGCCGGGGATCTCAGCGGCGGCAATTCCAGCATCAAAGAAAACTACATGGTCGTGACCAATGTTTTTTTCCCTGAGGCAGAAAGCACGAAAAACACTCTGGAGCGCAAACGCCAGTTCACTGTAAACCAAGCCTACGGGCCGATGCTCAAATTCGTGCCGGTGCTGGCGGACAAGAAGGAGAGCTTCGACACTCTCTATGAGTCCATGAAAGAGGGGGCTAAGCCAGTCAAGATCACCTACTCGGTGGTTTTATTTGCTCCAACCAAAGAACGTGTTGAAGCGGCGGCGATGGCCGCACGAAACATCTGGCGTGAATCTCGGTTCGAGCTGATGGAGGACAAGTTCGTTGCTCTGCCGATGTTCCTCAACTGCCTGCCATTCTGTACCGACCGGGATGCAGTGCGAGACCTATTCCGCTACAAGACCATGACAACCGAGCAGGCTGCTGTGGTCCTGCCGGTGTTTGGGGAATGGAAGGGGACCGGGACCTATCATGCAGCGCTGATTTCCCGCAACGGCCAGCTCATGAGTCTGTCTCTTCACGACAGTAATACCAACAAGAACCTGGTGATCGCAGCCGAATCCGGCTCGGGTAAATCGTTCCTTACCAACGAACTGATTTTTTCCTACTTGTCCGAGGGGGCTCAGGTCTGGGTTATTGATGCCGGTAAGTCCTACCAGAAGTTGTCGGAAATGCTCAATGGCGACTTCGTTCACTTTGAAGAAGGAACGCACGTCTGCCTCAACCCGTTTGAGCTCATACAGAACTACGAGGACGAAGAAGACGCGATAGTCAGCCTCGTTTGTGCGATGGCTTCGGCTAAGGGCTTGCTGGATGAATGGCAAATCTCTGCGTTGAAACAGGTCCTTTCTCGCCTGTGGGAAGAGAAAGGTAAAGAGATGAAGGTTGACGACATCGCTGAGCGCTGCCTGGAAGAAGAAAATGACCAGCGCCTCAAGGATATTGGTCAGCAGCTCTACGCCTTTACGTCGCAGGGCAGCTACGGGAAATACTTCTCTCGCAAGAACAACGTCAGCTTCCAGAACCAGTTCACTGTACTGGAGCTCGATGAACTGCAAGGGCGTAAGCACTTGCGTCAGGTTGTACTACTCCAGCTTATTTACCAGATCCAGCAAGAAGTATTCCTGGGTGAACGTAACCGCAAGAAAGTCGTCATCGTGGATGAGGCCTGGGACCTGCTCAAAGAGGGCGAGGTCTCGGTCTTCATGGAACATGCCTACCGCAAATTCCGTAAGTACGGTGGCTCCGTTGTCATTGCAACGCAGTCCATCAACGACCTCTATGAGAACGCAGTGGGCCGCGCCATCGCGGAGAACTCGGCCAGCATGTACTTGCTCGGCCAAACCGAAGAAACCGTGGAATCTGTTAAACGTAGCGGTCGTCTGACCCTTTCAGAGGGCGGGTTCCACACCCTCAAAACGGTACACACCATCCAAGGCGTGTACTCAGAAATCTTTATCAAATCGAAGAGCGGTATGGGCGTCGGTCGCTTGATAGTGGGCGACTTCCAGAAGCTACTTTATTCGACCGATCCGGTGGACGTTAACGCCATCGACCAGTTTGTGAAACAAGGCATGAGCATACCTGAGGCAATCAAGGCCGTAATGCGAAGCCGTCGGCAGGCTGCATAACCAGGGAGACAGTAATGGACATTAAATCAATCGCAATCGCCGCCATTCTCGGTGCCGCTGGTGGCTTCGGCGGTAGCTACTACGTGATGAGCGAACAAACGGCAAGCATCCATCAGCGTTTGAATCAAACCCCGCCAGTGGTCGTGGTTGACTTCGCTAAAGTGGCGTCGGCGTATCCCGCTGGTGCCTCTCAGGAGGAAGTTGAAAGGCTGATGGTCAAGACCAATGACGCAATTTTGAAGTTGAAAGACGCAGGTTATTTGGTCCTTGACGCAAGTGCTGTCGTCGGGGCTCCAAGTGACGTGTACCTCCCTGATGAGGTGCTGAAATGAATTTTCCACTCAAGAAGTATTTCGTCAAAAAGGAATCCTGGAAGCGCTTCGGGGTTAAGGCAGGTGTGACACTAGTGGTTCTTTGGGCTGCTGGTGCGGCCTTTGCCAGCCGCTACCGTATTGGCATTGATCCACAACAGGAGAAGTGCCTGCCGGGTTACACCTTCTTCCTCATTGATCTGAACGACCAAACTCTGGAGAGGGGAGCGGTTTACGCCTTCCAAGCCAAGAACATGCAGCCTTTCTACAAGGACGGGACTCGCATGGTCAAAATCCTCACCGGTATGCCGGGGGATAAAGTCGAGATCAACGATAAGTGGAAGATCACCGTCAATGGTGATGTCGTCGGAGAGGGGCTCCAGCTCGCAGGGAAACTACATCTGCCAGAGAGCCACTTTTACGGCAAGACCACGCTGAAAGAGAACAACTACTGGTTTATGGGCAAAAGCCCATTCAGCTTCGACTCACGTTACTGGGGGACTGTGAAAAATGATCAGATCATTGGCCGCGCATATCCCCTGTTCTAAGAGCGTTCTGGTGGCGTTGATGTTCTCTGTGGCTGGCGGGGCATACGCTCAAGAGTCTCCGCTCACAGAGCAGGATAAGGCGCTTATTGAGCAAGGAAAGCAAATTGCCCAAAAGGCCCAGAAGATGGAAATGCCATCTCTGTTGCAAAACCAACACATGGACGAGGCTCAGGCCGAAGCCAAGGCATTTTTCAAGCAGCTCCAAACTACTAACCCAACGCTCAAGGAGATGCACCGGAAACAGGCTGAAAAGGGTATCTACTCTGACCATCGGATACTGGTTTTCGCCTCGTTGTCTCTTGGCGAACAGGGGTTAGATGACGTCCTAACGGCGGTGTCAGGCCAGCCTGATTCTGTAATTGTGTTCCGTGGCATCCCGGAAGGAATGAACTTGGGGCAGGGAGTTAAAGCTATTCAGGCGCTCGCGGCCAAAAAAGACCCAGTGCCGAACATCATCATCAACCCTACGTTGTTCAAAACGTACAACATCACAGCCGTTCCCACGATTGTGATGCTGGAGGATGAGCCGCTGCCTGGCGAACAACCAAACGTCGTCGCCCAGGTCTCCGGGTTGTCCGACCCGGTATGGTTGGCTCGGGAAGTGGATAACGGAGAAAAAGGCGATCTCGGCGTTAAGGGGCCGGTGGAGAAAATCAGTGAGCCAGACCTTATTGATGTTGCCAAGAAACGCCTTGCCAATATCGACTGGGAAGAGAAGAAGAAACAGGCTATAGAGCGCTTCTGGACCAAGCAGAATTTCAATGAGCTGCCAAGAGCGCCAAAATCTCGAACACGAGAAATTGACCCTAGCGTCATGATCACCAGTGACATCAGCACTCCGGATGGCACTGTGTTCGCTCACGCGGGTGACGTGATCAACCCATTGTGCGATCCGAAGGAAGTTTGCAAGCCTGGAACGCGGCCATTTACCCAAGCGGTCGTAGTTTTCGACCCGCTGGACAAAAAGCAAATGGAACTACTCGCCAAGAAGCTGCCTGAAATCAAGCTGGAGCCTGGCGTACAACGGATCACCTATATCGCCACAGAGTTCGACAAAGACAAAGGCTGGGATTCCTACAAGAGTGTCACCGACAACTTTGACGCGCCGGTATATCTGCTGACGCCAGATCTGATTACCCGGTTCGAGCTGGAGCACACACCGAGCGTCATTACTGCCAGAGGCAAGAAGTTTGTTGTCCGCGAACTTGCTGAGGAGGGCGGTGAATGATTTTTGCCCCGGCTTTCCAACCAATTAAAGACGTCGGCACAGGTTCGTTTGTCGCTGCTGAGGTACTGGCTCGTTGGTACGACGAAGGCCGGGTTCTTACACCATCCTCTCTGTCATCTCCTCCTTATTGGGGACTGGTGGATATGGAGATGGCACGGTTCATTCAGGACAACCTTCATTATTGCTTGGATCTGTACCCGGCTCTCTTTCTGAATGTCTCCGAACAAACTTTGCAATCAGACGTCATCTTCAAGGCGTGGTGTAGGGTTGTCCGCGACATTGCTAAAAATCACTCATCACGGCTTGTCATCGAGATTACAGAGGGCATTCAGGACGCCTCTCTCGCATCGAGATGGGAGGCTCTGACCGAAATAGGGGTTGAGCTGGCGCTGGATGACTATGGAGACAAAAACTCTTCTCTGGATCGCCTGAGCCGTTATGACTGGCACTATTGCAAGTTTGACGCGAGAAGACTGCGGTCGCTTGAAGACTACCCGGCCATCCTCCACTGCCGCCGAAAAGGCATACAGCTCATTGCTGAGCAGGTGGAGAGCTTCCCATTGGGGGAGAGCGCCAAATTACTTGGACTGTCATGGCAACAAGGTTTCTATCACGGGAAGCCTGCTGTCATGGAGAAAAATTTGAATTACGTAAAGGCCTTACCATGATGCAAAAAATTCTACGGATCATGGCCGTTAGCGCGGTCTTTTGGGTTGGTTCGGTATCGGCTGACCCTGGGTGCCAGAATGCGGAAGTGATCGGCGGAAAACTGATTACTGACATCTGCTGGAGCTGTATTTTCCCTATCAAAGTAGCAGGGGTTCCTATAAGTGGTGGAGGCGGATCATTCCCGAGTGAAGCCGTAAGCAACCCTCTGTGTATGTGCGAGGATAATCTAGGGGTCCCTCGGCCTGGAGTCACCACTTCTATGTGGGAGCCAGCACGGCTCGTTGAATTTCAGAGAGTGCCTGGCTGCTCATCAGTCTTGAATGGTGTCAGGTTCCCGTTTGATAGGACTAACCAAGGGCATCATGGCATGGGAGACATGGATGGTGGTGATGGTTCTTTTATGCACTATCACTACTATGCGTTTCCTCTGTTGGTGATGCTCGATTTATTTATTAAGCAGACCTGTAATGCTGATGGGTATATGGATCTCGACATCATGTACATGTCGGAGCTCGACCCGACCTGGAACAATGATGAGCTCGCTTTTTTTACCAATCCAGAGGCGGCGGCAGTAGCAAACCCAATTGCGGCGGCTGCGTGTACTGCTGATGCTGTCTCATCAACCGCTGGAAAACCTTTAAAACAGCTTTTCTGGTGTGCTGGTTCATGGGGCACCCTGTATCCATTTAGTGGCAACCAGAATGGTGGAAAAGGTGTTATCCGCGATAGCAGTCTTCTTAGCACAAGGGTTCTGGCTGCTTTGCATCGCCGGGGGTTAGCGTGGAAGACAATGGGTTCTGAGGCTATGTGTAGAGGCGTTATTAGCCCAACACTACCCAAAACGCAGTACAAATTCACGCTATTGCATCCGGTTCCAGAGACAAACTCATCTCACGTAATTGGCGAATCCACTCTTACGTGGGGTCTGGCGCGAACTATACCGGCAATTGGGCAAGACCCTATTTACACCATCTGGCGATGGAATGATTGCTGTAACAATTGAGCAGACCCTAACGAATTTGCACGGGCATTTTAGATTATGCCCCAAAAGGGCCACTACACGTACAGGTGGCCCTTGTCTTCTCAGATAGCATGGGAAGGTTGAAATGGAGAACACAATGCGAAGTCATAATTACTTTATGAAAGCTGTGGCCTCGCTGTTGACAGTAACCATGTCTGCGCTGCCGATACATTCCTACGCTAACGGTAGCCAAGACCAGGACATCACAGCGGTGGGTAAAGAGGCCCAGGCTTTCGGACAAAACCTCTCAAACTCATTCAAGTCGAGCTCGGGGACTGTGCAAGATGGCACAATCTCTATGCCGACGTTGAAAGACGGTCAATTCCAAATGAACGGGGGGAGTCAGATTAATGTCAATGATCTATTCCCCGGAACGAGCGGGACCAACAATAAACCTGATAGTTATTACTTCCCTGATGCCAATAAACCTGATGTGGGCGGTCTGCAAGGCATTTACGACTCTGGCGATGACATGGACAGCGTGGGGAATAATGCAAAAGGGTCGCTGTGGAGTGATGCCAATAGTGCTAATCCATCAATCTCTGGTGCGGCATACAAGGTTCTTCTCGATGCCTCTAATCGATCACGCCCTGATTTCAGTAATGACCCGGTACTAAATCTAAGCAAAAAGACCTATGAGGATATGGACCTCATCGCAGGTGGCTTTGGGGATTGTTCTGCCGAAACAACCATCAATCAGAATACTATCAACGCCCACATTCCAGAGTATGAACGGTGTCAGCGTGTTGTAGATCAAAGCGCGGACTGTGAGGTTGTCCATGACTACGACGCCTCTGTGGTGAAGCACTATGATGGTCCATATAACCTCAAATCTTGTGGAGAAGGCTGTACTGAGTTGTGGATTGGTCGAGTGGGGGACAACTACTGGAGTGGTAACTGCAAGATTTATGAGGAGTACACGCGGGTCCAAGTCAGCAATCCAGATGCCATAGTGTCTGCAACGCTTGAATACGCCAAGTGGGATGACTACATGCAAGTGTGGGTCGGTAAGTCCGGCCAAGAGACTAAAGTGTGGTCTGGCCCAGATGGCAACTTCCCTCCAGAAACAGCCGGTAGATGTGAGCTCTCCACGAGTTGGGAGCGAAACCCTAATGTTGATGTCACTCCCTATTTTAAGAACGTGAAAGATGGTGATGTTGTTACGTTTAAGATCCGCGTTTCAGTAAGTGGCGAAGGTGAGGGTTTTGGCCGCATAAAACTCCGCTATGACCCATCGAAAGCCATTACCAAGGATGAGTGGGCTCCACAGAGCTGCATGGATTCAGCCAAAGGGGTGGTAGATGGTTTTGCGGAAGGCGAGATCACATGTATAGATGACCCGACTGATGCTACTGGCTGCACAGTCATCAATGGGATCAAAGTTTGCGAATCTCAACTCAAGCCGTCACCTTTGCCTGGTATTCCAAAACTATGCAAAAAGGTTCGAGTTAAAGCTGACTATGACTTCTATAAGGGGCAAATGGACTGCTGGACAGACCCTCAAGGTGAAACGCACTGTCCGGTAAACACGGGCGGGAATCTCGATAGCTGTCAGAAATATGAAGAAAACCCTCAGTGCGGCTTCATCAGTTCCAAATGTGTTGATGGTGCTCAGGGAAGTTCTGGTACGTGCTACGTCCACGAGGATACTTATGACTGTGGTACAGATGTTTCTGTTCCGACCTTGGAAAAGGAAACTGAGTACCAGTGCGGTGGGCCTATACGCTGCATGGGAGATGACTGCCTTGATTTGACCAAAACACAAAGCACTGATTTTGCTCGCGCTACTGCGTTGCTCAATGCAGCCCAATTCATGACGCAGGATATGAGCTGCACAGGCCAAGATGGGGATGACAATCCTACCGGGGATGAAAACGTTATTTGCTCTGCTTTTGCAGGGGAAGCTGGCGAATGCAAGATAGCTGTTGGGGGAGTTTCTGATTGCTGTGAAAAGCCAACCAATATATCTCTTGCCGATTATCTGAACCTAATAATGGCCGTTCCAAAGCTCGATGGCGCAGTGATGGGGCTGACTGATGGTAATGCGCTTAAAGGTGCTTATCAGGTACTTAGGGAACCTGCCCTTCAAGGGTGGACAGAAGTCACAAAACCGTTCACAAGTTATATAGAGAACGTTTCAGGTGCTGTTGATTCGTTCTTCCAGCCTGTAGAGCAGTTTGTTGATCAACTCATTGACCAGCTCAAAGAGCAAGTCAAAGAAGTGATGATGGATGTCATGAAATCAGCAGGCCAAGATGCAGCAACAGAGCAGGCGGCTGCCGCAGCATCTGAACAAGCTGCCGAAGCAATGATGGAGACTGCGACAACATGGCTTAGCACTGCCATGACGATATATACCGTCTATGTCGTTGCGATGGTGATGATCCAGATGATTTATAAGTGCGAGGAAGAAGAGTTCACTATGAACGCAAAAAGAGCGCTCAAGAATTGCACCTATGTAGGCTCTTATTGTAAATCTAAGGTGTTGGGCGCTTGTATTGAAAAAAGAGAAGCGTATTGCTGCTTCAATTCTCCGCTCTCTCGTATTATACAAGAACAGGTTCGCCCTCAATTGGGGCAGAACTTTGGAGACCCCAAAAATCCTCAGTGTGAAGGGATTCCACTAGATAAAATTGCCGAAATTGATTGGAGCAAAATTAATTTGGATGAGTGGCTTGGGATATTACAGCAGAACGGTAAATTCCCTGATCCGGCCTCAATAAATCTCGACTCGCTGACTGGAGCAGGGAATGACTTCAATATTGACGGGACGCGGAAGAATGCTCAGGAAAGGGCGTTGGAGCGGTTGGAAGGGATTGATATTGACGCGAAGCGAAAAGAGGCGACAAACAGCATAGACCCTCAAACAGGCGCGCCAACTGGTGGTGGATAAAAAAAGGGGCCTTTCGGCCCCTTTCTCATGTAGATTGATTACGCTTCTGGGTAAACAAATAACTCTGCTTTTCCCTGATCAAGAAGGTAAGGGAAAGCAACTTTTTCGCCATTATCCAGCTCAACCGATTTTGGAGCAAGGTAGAGGTAGGCCCAAGCTGGTAGCTGTTTGCTAATAGCTGCGTAGATCGCTTGCTGAGGAGCATGGCTTGCTGCCCCATTACCGACATTCACAAAGTTGTATGCGGTCTCATGGCCTGATGTGAAGGCATACGCTGTACCTTGAACGCCAGAGACAAAATTAGGAGCTGACCCTAGGCGAGGCTCCACGATTTTCACCTTAACGGAACACATGTCAGCTACCTTACTTTGTCCGTTCACCCACGTCGGGCAACCCCATTCATTCTTGTAGAACTGATAGGTTAGGCGACCGTCTTTGTCATACAGAAGCGTGAAATTGGCACCCAAATCAGTCAGCGCTGACTCAATGGAAACTTTCACATGTGAAAGAAATTTGGCCTGAGCGTCTGCCGGTGAAACTGCTTCGTTAGCAGGCATCCAAGCGATCAAGCTATTGCGAGCGCCATGCTGTTTGGGGCCGATAGCCCAGTTCGCAAGGTTGACCAAGCCACCTTGCCAGTCGGTCATTCCGAGCTGAGGGGACATGTAGCCAGACAGCACGTAGGCTGCCCCAAACGTTTTGGTGTCGGTCAGACGCTCCAGCTTGTCACGCGGAACAGAAGCGTCTTGGATGCCTGTTACCAGGCCACCGGCCTCCGCGATGTTGTAAGCGCGACTGTGATTGGTTTTGTACGCTGTGGGTTCGTAACTGCTGGTGGATGCACAGCCAGATAGAGCTGCTACAGCCAGAGCCACGGTGGTGATTAAAGCCTTTTTCATGTTGTTCTCCGTTCTTACCTGAGTTGAATCTGATTTACTTCGATAATATCACAGCATCAAAAAATGCAACCATAAAAGACAAAAAAAAGCCCCTCGGGCGAGGGGCAAAGGTTTGGGCTGGGTTATGCTGCTTTTGTTTTCTCGGCTTCGTCTGCGATTTCCTTGTCGCCGGTTGCAGATTCCGGAGCGGCTTCGGCCACTTCACCTTCTTTGCCTTTGCTGTGGGCGGAAATGCGAGCCCGTTTCTCGATGCCGATGATTCGACCGGCCAGCTTGATGAGGCGTTGCTGCCATTGGTAAGTGGCGTCGGTGCGCTGCTTGCTGGTCAGTACGGTGTTCAGCCAGAGAGTGTCAACGATCCCCATCAGGGTATCCAGTTTGCGGATCAGGTGTGCAAACTGAGCAACCTGAGGAGAGTTGATCTCGATGGTGTATTCATTCGGGTTGGTGTAGCCGGGCATCATGTCGATGCCGTTGTCTTCCATCAGCTTGTTGAGCTGGGCGGTAGCTTTGTCCAGGTCTTCGGAGACCTTGGAAATGTGTTCCAGGATGACGGTTTCAACCTGGTCGATTTCGTCCTGCTCACCGATGATGCGAAGGATCACGTCGATGGAGAACAGGGAGTTGGAAACTCGCTCAAAGCTGCGTTCCATGACGCGCTGAGCTTGGAGGCTGTTTACTTTCAGAACTTGCTTGAAAACAGGGCGAGAGTAGTGGTTGCTGCGGTCGTTGTTTGTGTCCAGTGCTACTTGTGCTTCTGCCATTAGAGATACTCCTAAATTTGAGGTACAGATAAACGCACTGGAAAGGATAAATGCGGTCAATCTGTAACCTGACCTCTCGAAGTGCCCAAAATGGACAGTTACAGCGTTTTCTGTTTAGCAAAGGTGAGCTATATTTGAATCATCTTAGTCGCTCTGCGGCTATAGGTGAGATAGCTGGTCTCCGAAAACAAACAGCATCTAGTCTTATGCCGTATGGCATTACTTAACCCCAAGCCGGGGGCTTCTCCCGGTTTTCGGGTGTTGCCCCTGTTTTTTTTACATAGGAGCAACACCATGCACATCATCACTTTCATTGTAGTTCTGCTTGCATCTCTGGGCGCACTGTACGTAGGCGCGAAGGCATTTGCTTTTTCCTTCATCGTTCTCGCTAAAGTGTTCCAGCGTATCGGTTTGTTCCTTTGGAACAAATTCGCAGTTCCTGCAATGCGGTCTGTACAGGCCGTCATCAAAGAACGTGCTGCCAAGGCTGAACAAGCCAAAGCAGTCGTTGAACCTGAGGTAACTCAAGTTCAAGAAGTCGCTAAACAAGAACCTGACTGGGATTATCTCGAAATCCCGACTTACCTTCGTAAGGGCAAGGAACTTGTTTGGTAATAACTGTCGCTGAGTAATCTTCGACACTTTCAAACCCATCGGGGCAACCATACCCCGACGGGGATGTTGCCCCTTTTTGCTTAGGAGCAACATCATGGAAATCGCTATCATCGCTTTGTGTATCCCTGCTGGTTGGGCAATCTCTCGTCCTTTCGTGAGAATCGCTGAATCGTTCGGTTACTGCTGATAGTCAACGCAAAGGGAGGGGGCAACCCCTCTCTTTCTGGTCAAGCCTCTGTGGCTTGTCCTCAAAGTCTTCTGGTGTCAGTTGGCTTTGACGACAAGCTACAGGGGGAATGTCGAATGCAACAGAATCTTCATGTTTACGACGATCACGCAGGCATCATCTATCTGGCTGATGGACGCGAGGTGAAATTTGATCCGAAACTGTATTCCAGCTCCTACCAGGCGCACAGTGAAGCAGTGAAGTGGGCCAAAGAAACCGGGGTCATTGGTCAAAACGACGATGTGGTGATGTTCGTCCATTGAGGGAGTAGCCTCCAGGAGAGGCTACTCTCCTCGCTCCTTAAAAGTCTTCTTACTCATGGTGAATACCATCAGTAAGCAGATTTTGTTCTCTTCGGAGAGCGAAAAGTGCGATAGCTGGTCGCCAAAAACAAACAGCAAATTAACGTTAATTTACTAGCCCAACCGGGCGCATCCGCCCGGTTCGGGACGTGGTGCGCCTGTCACAATAGGAGCGCACCTATGTCTCAATACTCTCAATTCTCAGTAAGCAAGGTTTTCGGTATGCCCAGCATTCCGGAGAAGGTAACGGCCATCGGCTACGCTGACGGTTCAAACCCTTTCATCCCTGCCACTGATACCAACTACGTTTTCCGCAAAGAGTTTCTGCGAGAGGTCTTGGCCTATCTCAAAGAGCCTGGCGGTGACGCATTGTTCGTAACCGGCCCTACCGGGTCTGGCAAAACCTCAGGTATCACCGAGATCGCTGGTCGTCTCAACTGGCCTGTTCAGCAAATCACTGCCCACGGGCGGATGGAGCTGACAGATCTGATTGGACATCACGCTCTGGTCGCGGAAAAGCCTGGTCAACCACCTGTCATGAAGTTCATGTATGGACCTCTGGCAGTCGCTATGCGTGAAGGTCATCTGCTCCTCATCAACGAGGTGGATTTGGCCGACCCTGCCGAGCTGGCTGGTCTCAACGATGTCCTTGAAGGGCGTCCCCTTGTGATCGCTCAGAATGGCGGGGAAATCATCAAGCCGCACCCGATGTTTCGTGTGGTCGTTACTGGTAACTCTACGGGGTCCGGTGATGCTTCTGGTTTGTACCAGGGGGTGATGATGCAGAACCTCGCAGCTATGGATCGCTATCGTTTCACCAAAGTAGGGTATGCGGATGAGGAAGCTGAACTCAGCATTCTTGGCCGTGCTACTCCGAAACTTCCGGAAAATGTGCGGAAGGGAATGGTTCGGATTGCTAATCAGGTCCGCAAACTGTTTCTTGGCGAAAACGGTGAAGATGGTCAGATCAGCGTCACCATGTCCACTCGGACGTTGGTGCGTTGGGCGAAACTGTCTCTAGCGTTCCGTGGTGCCCCAAATGCTCTTGAATACGCCTTGGATCAAGCTCTGCTTATCCGTGCGGCCAAAGAGGAGCGTGAAGCCATCCTGCGTGTTGCGAAGGATGTGTTCGGGGACCAATGGCGCTAAGAGGTGACGCATGAAGAAAAATGACTGTTTGTGCCGTCGTTACACTGCTAAAGAGTGGGGCAATGACGAAACCACAATAGAAGTCTTCATTGGCTACAAGTTGCTCCGGGAGCCCAGCTCCTCGGAGCCAGGCCAATTCACGATGGTCGAGCTACGCCGAACCGTCACTGATGGGAAAGCTGAAAATTGGTCTGAGACAAAGCTCGAAGGACCTTTTGAAGCTAACGGCCCAGACACGATCCCAATGTCCTACAAGGACAAAGAAAGCCAGTATGTGTCACAGTTTCTCAGCCAGGGGTACACCTTTCTGGATGAGGTGCTGGTAAACGCAGAGACACAGACGGTGCTGGAAGGGGGGAATGTTTCAGCCGGACAAACAGCCAGCTTGGGATCTCTCAACTGGCTGTTATCTCCGCCCTCTGAGTTACCTCCAGGTGACATAAACCTCTTCAAAGGTTTTGTTGCTGGGGTTTTTGCCAAAGGAGCCGGTTTAATCGGCTTTGAGGTTGCTCGGAGCGAAGGCTCAAATGACTTGCTACCCAGTGTGCTGATGCGTACTGACAGCGGTTATGAGCTTGGGGTTAGCACTGGACTAGGCGAAAACACTATCCATCCAGCTACGCTGGAAGGCGCTGGTGAACTCCGCCCGGAACATGGTCACAAACCCCTGCTGATGTTGGTTTACCTGCAACAGCGTTTCGCGGATGACTTTTCAAACGTAGAGAAGCCGCTGGTGGCATTCTGTGATGAACAGGGTGATACCTTCGACTACGAGCGTTTTGATTCACTAAAACCCCTCATTGAACGGTTTGGTTTCAGCTACGACGAAGTAAGAGCAGATGCAGAAAGGCTTGGCCTTGTATCTGAGCTGATTCGCCTGGCAGAGATCGACGCCGAACAAGAGGATCACTTTTTTTAACCCTTACGGGGGCTTGCTCCCCGAAAGGGGCGTTGGCCCTCTCCAAATAACTTGGAGGTCATGATGTCTAAAGGCGTCAACAAAGTAATTCTGGTCGGTAATCTCGGTTCTGACCCGGAAATTCGCTACATGCCAAGCGGCACTGCCGTTGCCAACTTCAACGTTGCAACAACGGATACGTGGCGCGATAAGCAGTCTGGCGAGCAAAGAGAGCATACTGAGTGGCACCGTATTGTGCTTAAAGGTCGTTTGGCGGAAGTCGCTGGTGAGTACCTGAAAAAGGGCTCCCAAGTCTATCTCGAAGGGAGCAACCGCACCCGGAAGTGGACTGACAGCCAACAAATCGAGCGCTACACCACCGAAGTACACTGCGTTGAAATGCAGATGCTTGGTGGTCGTGGAAATGCACCTCAGGACAACTCTCAACGTGCAGCGCCCCAAAAAGGGCAACGTACAGGAGCCGGTACGCAATCTGCTCCTGTGCAGCAATCAGCACCGCAAGGTGGTATGGGCGGAGGCTATGGTCCCGCTCCTGATGGCTGGGATGATGACATCCCGTTCATGCGGCTGCACCACTTGGCTGGCGGGTAACACCGCCAACTCTTACTAAACCCCACGGGGGCACTCATGCCCCGAGGGGGTCATGGTGTCCTCAAACCGTTCATTCGTGAATTGGAGAAACACCATGTCTGATAACAAATCTCTTGTAACCCGTATCGCAAGCCGGTTTGGCGTGGACACCCGAAAGTTCTATGAAACTTTGAAGGCGACCGCATTCAAGCAGCGAGATGGAAGTGCCCCGACCGATGAGCAGATGATGACGCTCCTGATCGTGGCTGAACAGTACGGTTTGAACCCTTTCACTCGGGAAATCTATGCGTTTCCTGACAAGCAAAATGGGATCATTCCGGTAGTAGGTGTTGATGGTTGGAGCCGCATCATCAACGAGCATCCCCAGTATGATGGCGTCGAGTTCGTGTATTCGGACAAGATGGTCAGAATGCAGGGGGCGAAAGTTGACTGCCCTGAGTGGATTGAATGCGTGATTTACCGTAAGGACAGATCTCGCCCTATCCGCATCAAGGAGTTCATTGATGAGGTGTACCGTGAACCGTTTCAGGGTCAAGGTCGCAATGGTGCTTACACTGTTGATGGCCCCTGGCAAACGCACACCAAGCGTCAACTCCGGCACAAGTCGCTGATCCAGTGTTCTCGTGTCGCATTTGGTTTCTCTGGTATTTATGACCAGGATGAAGCTGAACGCATCCGTGAAATGGAGCAGGCATCGGCCATTAACCCGGCTATTGCCAATCTCCCTTCACCATCTCAAGTTCAAAGCCAAGAGCCTTTGGCTATTGAGCACAAAGAGCTTGACCCGATCCTAACCAAACTCGCAAATCGCGCCATTGCTGAAAACGCATGGTCTGCGGCGCATGAGTATGTGAAGGGACGGTATGAAGGTTCGGAACTGCAATATGCGACTCAATTCCTTCGTGACAAGGAGATGGATCAAATGGAGCCTCCGAAACCTGACTACCAGGAAGCGCACGAGCAAGAGTCCGCCGCTGGTGGTTCTGCAAATGCTGAACCTGGTGCCGAAGAAATGCCGCCTTTGAGTGACGAGGACATGATCCCTGTTACAGAAGAGGAGGGCGCGGAAGGCAGTTACTACTAACCCCAACGGGGGGGACTCCCCCGCTGGGGGAGATCTCCCTCCTAACCATTGGAGAGAGGTCCATGAAAATAGTCAACCTATCGCAACGCGAGGAAGATTGGCTTGATTGGCGGCGTCAAGGTGTAACAGCCACTGACGCCGCTATCCTGCTCAATCGGTCTCCGTACAAAACACGATGGAGACTGTGGGCCGAGAAGACTGGGTATGCGCGTGAAGTCGATCTGAGTCTTAATCCGCTGGTTCGCCGGGGGATAGAAAACGAAGATGCTGCAAGACGCGCTTTCGAGGAGAAGTATGATGACATGCTGCTCCCCGCCTGTGTCGAATCGGTTCAATACCCGCTCATGAGGGCCTCCCTGGATGGCCTGAGAGATAACGGGGAGCCCGTCGAGCTGAAAAGCCCGAGTGCGACTGTCTGGGAAGATGTTTGTGCTGAGAAAGCAAACAGCAAGGCATACCAGCTTTATTACCCGCAGGTGCAACACCAGCTCCTGGTAACGGGGGCCAAGCAAGGCTGGTTAGTCTTCTACTTTGAAGGTCAGATTCAGGAGTTTCCAATACTCCGAGACGAAGCCATGATTCAAGAAATCTTGGCCGAGGCTAAAAAGTTCTGGCAACAGGTAGTAGACAAGAAGGAGCCCGACAAAGATCCAGAGAGAGACCTGTACATACCGCAAGGTGAAGAGGTCAACCGTTGGATTGCTGCTGCTGAGGAATACCGCCTCTATGATGCAGAGATTCAGGAGCTGAAACAGCGACTGTCTGAGCTTCAAGAAAGGCAAAAGCCTCATCTCGACACCATGAAGTCCCTCATGGGGGAATACTTCCATGCCGACTACTGCGGTGTGATGGTAACGAGATACAAAGCGGCTGGCCGGGTAGACTACAAAAAGCTGTTGGCTGATAAGGCGTCAGGCGTGAAGCCTGAGGATGTTGACCAGTACAGAGAGAAGTCATCAGAGCGGTGCCGTGTAACGGTTACTGGCTCTGTGAAGCCACGGTACATTGTTGATGAGGACGTGCTTGCTCCTCTTGATGATTTGCCGGAAGAAGTAGAGACGTTCTACTGGTGAGTGGGGGATTTTCCCCCGCTTTCCCTTGGGGATTCTGGGAGTCTCCAACGGAAAGCAAGATTTTGTTCTCTTCGGAGAGCGAAAAGTGCGATAGCTGGTCGCCAAAAACAAACAGCAAATTAACGTTAATTTACTAGCCCAACCGGGCGCATCCGCCCGGTTCGGGACGTGGTGCGCCCCCAACTTTTTGGAGTGCATCATGACTAAAGTGAACCATCTACAAAGCCTCTGTGTTATCCACGTAGACTTTGACATCTGGAGTGGACAAACCCGTTTGTCTGCATCTGATCTCAAGCTGGGCGAGGGTGGTGAAATTCCACCTGAGAAAGTAGCTCAACTGGGAAGTAAGAAGATCTGTGATCCGGCTAAGCTGAAAGGCTTTCATCGCCTGAAAACAGAAACTCGTCGCCTCCTGCTGAAATTCGGTATGCCGTTCATGAACGGATTTGCCGTACCCGTCAGCAAGACCGATGAAATCTGTAACAAGCTGAATGACATCAACTTTCAGTTTAACCAACTGAAACAGGATTTCATCAAAGGTTACAACAAAGCCGTGGATGAATGGTGTCAGGAGAACCCTGAGTATGAACGAGCTATCCGTGCCGGAGCCCTTCCAAAGGAAACGGTCGAGGAGCGGATTGGCTTTGAGTACCAGGTGTTCATGATCCAGCCTGTGAACGAAGATGAGGCCAACGCCAAACGCCTTAACCGCAAGGTTGAGCGCCTGGGTGACGATCTCATCTCCGAAGTGGTTCAGGAAGCGAATAAGTTCTATATGGAACGTTTGGCCGGTCGAGACCAATGTGCGGTCACTACTCGGCAGACACTCCGTAACATCCGCGACAAGGTGGATGGGCTTAGCTTCCTGAACAGCGCTTTTAACCCTCTGGTCAAGCTGCTCGACCAAACCCTCCGGGGATACGAGCAACATGCCGATGGCCGAAACATCGTTGCGCCTTTCTTTTATCAGGTCGTGGCCGCAGTGCTGATCATGAGCGAGAGGGACCGCATCGAGCAGTATGCCAATGGCTCGATTACTGTAGAGGGCATGGCTAATGACATTGGCGGTTCGGGAGCCCAGATGGGGGACCGTTCTAAAGATGAAAAGGCCGAACAGAAAAGCGATAAAGCCGGTGAGCTTATCCCTGCAACAGAGGGTGGCGAAACCAAGCAGCAACAGGTAGGTGGTACTGAATCTGTTCAATCAGAACAGACTAACAGCGGTGGTAACTCTGTTGACCTGGATGAAGACATCGACAACTTCTTCAAGAGTTTTGCAGAACGAGGCGAGGGTGAATCGGAAGATGAATCCAATGCCGGTGATGTGGTTCGAGAAGAGCGTGTTGATGTTGAGGATGAGCTGGTTTTGCCTGAGGAAACTCCGGTAGAGCAAGAGCCTGTCCAAGAGGAGACGACAGAGGAGCCTCTCAACCAGGAGCTGCCTAAAACTGACGACGATGGCGACTATTTCTTCTAATAGTCACTTCAACTAAACCGACCCGGAGGGGATAGCCATTCCCTCCAGGGGTGGACTATCTCCTTCCCTACCAGGAGAAAAGATATGTCCAAAAAACGCACCATTTACAGCGCTCTACCAATCGTGGCCGCAGCCTATGGTGAAAAACTCGGTGTCAAAGTCGCCATCGGTAACGATGACGCATACACCGATGGTAAGACCATCGTGGTTCCGAATATCCCCGACGACTATCCTCACATGGATGCTGTCTGGGGGTATTTGGCCCATGAAGCAGCCCATGTCCGGTTTACGGACTTTGGTGTTGAGCGCCGCAGAGGTCTTCATGCTGAGTTGTCCAACGTTTTGGAGGACTGCCGCATAGAACGGGCCATGATGGAACTCTTCCCCGGTACGTCGCAGACCCTGAATGAGGTTGCTCGCTATATGGCTCAAGCTGGTCATTACGAGCACGTCACAGACAAAGAGGCCCCTGCCTCCATTCTGACAGGGTTTTGTTTGTACTGGTTGCAAACCAAGGCTGTAGGGCAATCCGTCCTTCAACCCTATCTCGATTCGGCTACCCCCGTATTCGAGCGCGTGTTCCCTCAGGGTGTTGTTGTTCGGCTGAACGCTTTACTGCGTAAGGCTGTGAACACTAAGTCAACCGCAGAGGTGACATCCTTGGCCGACCAAATCATCAAGATGATCGAGGAGGAAAAGGAGAAAGAAGAGCAAAAGCCCCAGAATGGTCAGGATGGTAACAACCAGCAGAATGCTGGTGGCAACCAACCTCAGAACAGTCAGGGCGGAAGTGGTAACGATCAAAACCAAGGGCCTGATGCCAATGGTGGTGATCAGCAAGGTAAAGACCAGAAGCAAGACGATGCTAACGGGAAATCTGATCCGAAAGGACAGGGCGACCAAGGCAAGTCGGATACTGATGGTGGCAGCAAGGCAGGACAAAGCCAGGCTGGTGGCAATTCTGACGCGGCGAAACAAGACGCGGCCAAAATGCTCCAGCAGGTTCTGAATGCCGGTGCCGGTGATTTGCGTGGTGACGCGCATGATGCACTTAAAGCCGAGCTCAACCGGGTGGCTCAAGATAAGGGGGACAGTAGCTATATGACTGTTCGCTCTGCTGTGAACACCCAGGACAACCCTGCTGTTGGCAAAAGCCTGGTAGGGGATGTGAAGAGCACCACTTCAAAGATAAGAACGCAGCTCTACGGATTGGTCCAGGCCAGCCAGCGAGTTGCTCACCGTAACCAACGATCAGGGAAGCGTGTGGATGCTCGGAAACTACATCGTGTAGTGACGGGTGATACCCGCGTATTCCTCAAGCCAGAAGCCAAGAAACGCCCTAATACGGCGGTTCACATCCTGGTTGATATGAGCTCCTCGATGGCCTACAAGGCCGCCAATGGAAAGGAGCGTCAAGACATTGCGCGGGAAGCGTCCTTGGCTATTTCGATGGCTCTGGAAGCAATACCCGGCGTAAACCCGGCAGTCACCTTTTTTGGTGGCAACCGGAACCAGCCAGTGTTCAGTGTCGTGAAGCATGGAGATACGGTTCAGAATCGGGCCGGTCGGTTTGGGTTCAAAGCAACTGGCGGTACGCCTATGGCGGAAGCTATGTGGTATGCAGCTTTTGAACTCACCAAGACCCGTGAAGAGCGAAAAATGTTGATCGTAGTGACTGACGGGCAGCCTCAAAGCGCCCCGGCATGTCGCTCAGTGATTGACCTCTGTGAACGAAGCGATGTTGAGGTGATCGGCATAGGGGTAGAGACTACCGCAGTGTCAGGACTGTTCCAAAAGAACATTGTCATTGATGATGCGGCAGCTCTGCAACGCACACTGTTTAAGTTGATGGAGCGGTCATTGACTGCTTTTGCAGCTTAACAGGAAGTGAAACGACAAACGGCTATCCCTTCGGGGGTGGCCGTTTTTATTTGGAGAGTCTATGAACCAATTCCATTCATCTTTGGATTTGTATCATCGGAACAAAGGTAGAAGGGCTACAGTGCCGGAGACGCCTTTTTTACTGCTTGCTAAGCGCATTCCTCCGATGTACTGGAGACTGTTCCAGGGTGTTACTTTGGATAGTCGTATGGGATACACAGGCAGGCGGCAGTTCCACCGTCTTGGGCAAGCAATCGACTGGGCAAAGTCATCAGTTGGCGATTCCTGGTCAAATAAGCGCTTTCACAAGCCGGTAGGCCTCGATGTATTGCTGGCCTGTACTGCGAGTAAGGTGCCTGAACATCTGGTCGAAGAACTGAAAAGACGGGGCAGTTGATGCGTCTTTGAGCTTTGCACCCGAAAAGGGCAGTTTGAGCGTTCCTGTTCACACAGCTCTCGTGGAACAATCAAAGTGAGGAGGGAATACCCTCCCACTTTCTCAGAGGCCTTCATTGAGGGTTGCTGAGAAAGTGAATTTTGTCCTCTCTGAGGGCGAAACGTGCGATAGCTGGTCGCCAAAAACAAACAGCATTCAACCTCAGCCTAAGGGCGCACTGCGCCTGACAGGCTCTGTGTGCCCAAGTTACTTTAAGGAGCACACATGTCTCATCTGAACAATCTCAAATCCGTAATGATCTCTCTCGCCGCCGAACATAAGCTGCCTGAAATCTACCAGGATGACATCACTACCGATGTGGAGTCTCTGGATCGATTCGATGGTTTACGTCTGGTCTGGCTGTTGCGGTCTTGCGGCAGCGTATTGGTGCCAGCGGAAGTTGGCGTTAATCCGATCTATATCACCCATTGGTTGTGGTCTAACCACGGTCAACAGGTGGTTCCATTCTCTGTGGATACCCGCACGGGGTTGATTGAAAAAATCGACTTCGAGCAAGCTGAAAAGCTGATCATGCAGATGCCTTGCAACCTCTCTTCATTGCAGAACAAGGAATACTTGGTTGACCAGGTAAACCGAGTATTGCAACGAGGTTGTGAAATGCGTATCTGGGGTATCTTCGAGTCTCCAAGCTCGGTGGAATCCGTTGGTGGTTGGAAAGAGTGGCAGAGCTATTTCAGCTCTACTGGGAATCGACTGATGGCCGATTTCGTTGGTAAAGCCATTCGATTCACCAACCCTCGATAAATCGCCGTTCAACCATTAACCCTAATTAACCCTATGGGGCTCCGATAGCCCTGAGGGGACGGGGCTCCGCAATCGCAATAAGGAGTCCCTATGAAAAACCTATCAGCTTTGGAAGCAGTTCTTGACTACGACAAACCTTCTCGACGTTTTCTTGATGAGCTCAACGAAAACCAGATGAAGGATTTGTCCGGGGAAATCTTCGCCAAGCTCTACTGGAGCAAGCGTAATCCCCAGTGGTACGAGAAAGACACCAATCGGCTGTTTGCACGACTTCGTTGGGTTCAGCGCATCATCAAGAAGCGCTTGAAAACCGGCAAGGTTAAACCTGAACTGACAGAAAATGGTTCAGTGATGGAGCGCTTCAACTTCCCTTATGGTGACACTCTCGATTTCTTCCATCGGTACTTGCGACATCCCAAATGGGAGGTTGTGTATCAAGAATCGGGGTGCAGTGCCTTTTGGAAAAATGAAGCAACGCTTGAGCTATGCACCTACTGCGAAGGTGATGTGGTCATGATGAAGGCTCCTGATGAAGCAACCTTCTTTCGTGATTGCAATCGCCTTAGCTGGTGGTATGCAGATAACGCTTGATCTTAATCCCTAACCAGGGGCGAACCGGCCCCTGATGGGAGCATGGTGCGCCCCATCTATGATGGAGGACGCCATGTTCAAATCATCAGTATGCTCCTACGAAAACAGGGGGCCTTACGGAAACAACAAGTACCGAGGCAACTGCTCGGGCTTTATCGTTAAAGACTTCATTGAGTCTTACATGAGAAAGCCGAACGGGCTGGTGGCAGACCCAAGTGTTGGGGGTGGCTCTAGCATCGACGTTGCCAATGAACTTGGTGTCCGTTTCAAAGGGACAGACTTGCATCAGGGGTTCAACCTGTTGCGGGATGACTTCCTTTCGTTCCTCGGAGAGCCTGCACACCTGATCTGGTGGCACCCTCCTTACTGGGACATGATCCAGTATTCAGGTAAGCAGTGGGGCGAGCCCAACAAATGGGATATGAGCCGCATGAATTTGCCTGAGTTCGTTGAAGCCCTTGAGCTGGCCGTTATGAATATTCATGACGCCTGTGAGCGAGGAGGGCATTACGGAATCCTCATGGGAAACCTGAGGCGCGATGGGGATTATTTCAACCTGTCCAGCCTTGTGGAACGTATCGCACCTGGGAAGCTGGTGGATGAGATCATCAAAACACAGCACAACTGTGTGAGTGACCGAACTCAGTATTCCGGGAAGCTGGTGCGTATCGCCCATGAAAAGCTGTTGGTGTTTCGTCGTAACGACGTTGCCTCATCGCTCTGTCTTCTTGCTGCCGTACACCGTCGAGCAACCAATATGGTTTCGACTACGTGGAAAGCTGCAATACGCCGAACCCTACAGGGGAAAACGTTGAAGCTGGAGCAGATTTACAAAGAGATTGAACCCTACGCAAAGCATCGAGAGAACAACCACTGGCAAGCAAAGGTCAGGCAAGTTCTTCAAGATGCCAGGTTCTTTATTCGCATCGAGGTAGGTGTCTATGCACTTGCTGAGTAGCCCAACCGGGGCGTGACATCCCGGAGGGGATTGGTCGCGCTCATCAACAACAAAGGAGCGTGACCATGAACGTACAACTTCAAGCCAGCAACAATGTGCTGTTGGCGCAAATCGAAAGCAAAGGCCTCACTGTTGAAACGCATTGTCGCAGTGGCTTTTGTGGCATGTGCCGGGTTCGTCTACTCGAAGGTCAAGTGGCTTATGACGAGACGCCCATCGCATTTGTCAAAGAAGGGGAAGTGTTGGTTTGCTGCGCTAAAGCAAAAACCGATGTGACCTTGGAAATTTAACCCATCCGGAGGAGCCTTTCCTGCGGGTGGGGCTCCTCTATCCATTACGAGGAGAAACACTATGTCTATCAATACCAAAGTTGAACAAATCGCATACGGTCATGCTACCGCTCTAGTGCTCAGTGAACTGGGCCAACAAGAGAATTGGTGCAAGGCTTATGAGTATTTGTCTGAGTGTGTAGAACGGGGAGACGAACCTGAGGATCTGGTCGTTTGGCAACCGTTTGAGCACTGGGAATGGAAAGACATTCTGGAGCAGATCGAGAGCGAAGCCGAGTCTCTGCTTTCGACTATTAAGTCGGTTTTAGGCTTGGCCCACAAAGGCATCATTCAGTCAGCAATTGACTGCTCTCTGGATTCGGACATGACCCAGCTTGACCTGATTGGAATGGTCGAGCTCGGAAGTGAAATCGAAGATGGGGAGTGTGCTGGAGGTGGCTATGCAGCTTAACCGATACACGGCCAGGGAGTCTGACAAAAGTCGGATACTTCGGACCATAGGCTGGTGCAAGCGCAACCACCTTACACTTGCCGGTCTTCCATACGAGGACAATCTTGCAGGAAGTGATGGGATCAGCATAGAGATCATCACTCCTCCTGGTATGTCGCGGGAAATGTTGGAGCAAGCCGTCAGAGAGGGGTATTCAGAGCGAGATGTCGTAAGGCATCGCATTCTGGAGTGCCCTGTCGGTTGGTTCATGGAAGCTGATGGCAAGGCATTTGATCATGAAGTGTTCCACGATTACGTGGTGGCTCATGGTTATGGCGAACCTTCCAGCGAAGCCTATGAGCTGGCGGAGCGGTGGTTCTGGCAGGGCAACGATTATGCGTTGATAGCTGCGGAAATAGTTGCTCGTGATCTTTGTGTTCGTGATGACGAAGATGAGGACTGATCCTATGGATGCTGTAGCGCATATAGCAGCAGATAACCTTGTACCGGCATGTGGAGGTGCAGAGAAGCCGTTTACCGTTAGTGGTAGACAGTGGCTTTACTGCTATCACCCAGCCAGTGGGAGGCACTGCTACTTAGACCTCGATAATGACCGTCCAGTCTGGCATCGAGGATTTCATCCTGCTTTTCATCCTGAGCTTGAGTTCGCTGATGAAGCTGAGTTGCTTCGACCAGTTGAGCGAAAGCCTGACCATGAAGAGCTGGAGGATTTTTACTTTTAACCCACGGGGCCGCTCTTCCTGATGGGAGACGGTCCTCCATTCTCAAAGGAGAAGACCATGAAAGATCACAGTCAAACGATTGTGTTCCCTGGGAACAATGTTGAATCACTTGCTGAGGCTAACGCCATGTTGAGCGCTGTGTCGGAAGATGCACGTAAAGCCAGCAATACGGAAGACAAACGTGACCTTGAATCGCTTCAAGGCTGGCTGGAAGAGAACATCAATTCTCAACTGGCAGGCGTGAAGTAACTATGACTGTAACCCCACTGGGGGCTTCATGCCCCTGTGGGGGCATGGTGCCCGTAAAAGGAGTCACCATGAATGCAGTGAAGATGATCCAGAAGGAAAACCAGCTTGAGCTGCCGCTTTTCTTCCTGGATGAAGAGCCGAAGACCGCAGAAGTCATTCCATTTGAGCCAAAGCCTGAATGGACTGATGATGAGGTAAGGCAGTTACGTGATGGGCTTTTATGGCATAGCCTTAGAGTCCTTGCTGATGGTCGAGCTGGAAGTGAAATCAAGCAGGAAACGATGGCTTGGGTGATGTCCGATGAGGTACATCCATTCTCATTTGTGGTCTGCTGCGATGAAGCAGGTTACGATCCATCTGGAGTAAGGGAAGGCGTGAAGTCTATCCTAAACCGCTTAGCGCGGGTTAAAGCGGGGGGTTAACCCCCTGCTTTCCCAGTGGCATCGACTTTCACATGTGAAAGTTTGTGCCCCTCGGAAAGCAAGATTTTGCTCTCTGTCGAGAGTGAATAGTGAGGTAGCTGGCCTCCCCAAACAAACAGCATTCTACATAACCCTTGGGGGATCACTGCCCCTCGGGCTGGTGGTTCCCTGACAAACATGGAGCCACAACTATGACTACTCTTGCCAGCTTTGCGAATCCGATTTCTGTTATTCAACGCTCACCAACCAGTGGGGTGTTTGGCACAAATCAGTTCGTAGGAGACAAAGAGGGATTTGTACAAAAGGTGCTCGGAAAGTGGTACTGCAATCCAGGGAATACCATTCCCGTTGAGAGCATGTCCCACCTTGAGCAGGCGGAGAAACTGTATGACTTCTATGTCAAGTATCTCCAAGTGAAAGAAAAGATCTCTGTGAACCTTGGCCGGGTGCTGCATAAGCTGTACAGCACTGGTTCTATCAAGGAAGCAGAGATCGTGCTTGAAGCAATAAAGGCTCAGGCTGGCGTAACAGCTTGAGCAATCTACTAACCCTAAACCGGGTGCATCCGCCCGGTTCGGGACGTGGTGCGCCCCCAAACTATTTGGAGTGCATCATGGAAAAACATAACCTCAAATCCGGATTCAGCATCTATTTCGCTGACGTCCATTTCGAGAAACAAGTCTACGCATTCGGCTCAGGACTTGGCTTCACCTCTGTGATTTACGCCTACTCGCTGGGCCGAGATCCGGAAGAAGCTGAGAAGCTGGCGCTTGAAAAGTACGACTCTGACGAAACGAAGGTGAAGAAGGTGCATGTCAATCTGGCTCGCAGCCAGGACATCAACCGCTACACCTTCCCTGAACAAATGGCTGGCTTTGCTAATGCCATTCAGTCTCACGGCATCGCTGTGAACTGAGAACCACTTTAAACCCATCGGGGCCATTACTTCCCGATTGGGACGGTAGTGGCCTCTCAACCGAAAGGAGAGAGCTCATGGCTACTATCGTAAACACCAAGTTAGGAGAACATCGAGGCAAGAAGCGCGTCTGGCTGGAAGGCCAAAAGCTACTGCGTGAAGGTTACTATCCTGGCATGAAGTATGATCTGGAGCTGAAAGATTCCCAGGTTGTGCTTCGCGTCAAAGAGGAGGGTAAGTTCACCATCAGTAAGCGTGAGCGCAATGGCCGGGTGTCTCCAATCATCGATCTGACCGTGCAGGAGCTTGCTACCGTTTTTGACGGTGTAGAGATGCTCCGCGTGTTCATCCGTAACGGCGCAATTGTGATCTCTGCTCACCATCAACAAGAGCGAGTGATCGAGCGCGTCAACCGGCTTATCAGTAAGCTGGAGAATGGAGAATCGCTTTCGGTATGCAGCCTCTTTCATGGGGGTGGTGTGCTTGATAAAGCGATTCACGCCGGTTTTCACAAGGCGGGAATTGCCAGTGCCATATCTGTGGCCGTGGAGATGGAAGGGAAATATCTCGATTCGTCTTTGGCAAATAACCCGGAGCTTTGGAACGAAGATTCTATTGTTATCGAATCGCCAATCCAGGCTGTGAATCTCAGCAAACGCCCACCACAGGTGGATGTTTTGATGGGGGGCATACCGTGTACCGGCGCGTCAAAGTCAGGTCGCAGTAAGAACAAGTTGGAGTTTGCCGAATCGCATGAGGCGGCAGGTGCCATGTTCTTCAACTTCCTGCAATTCGTAGAAGCGCTAAACCCAGCCGTTGTGCTGATTGAGAACGTGCCTGAGTACCAGAACACCGCTTCGATGGAAGTGATTCGTTCGGTGCTCTCTTCGTTGGGTTACTCCCTACAAGAGCGCATTCTCGACGGCAATGAGTTTGGGGTTATTGAGCGCCGCAAGCGTCTTTGTGTTGTTGCGCTTTCCCACGGGATCGACGGGTTTGAACTTGAGAAGGTTCAGCCTGTTCGCACCAAGGAAAGTCGCATACAGGACATCCTGGAGCCAGTTCCGCTCGATTCTGAACGTTGGAAGTCATTTGACTATCTGGCTGAGAAGGAGTTGAGAGACAAAGCTGCTGGCAAGGGGTTCTCTCGCCAGCTTCTGACTGGCGACGATGAGTTTTGCGGCACCATAGGTAAGGACTATGCAAAATGCAGAAGTACCGAACCTTTCATTGTTCATCCAGAACAGCCGGAGTTGTCTCGCATCTTTACACCGACAGAACATTGTCGAGTGAAAGGGATACCAGAGGAACTCATCCAAGGTCTGTCGGACACTATTGCCCACCAGATTCTCGGGCAATCGGTAGTCTTTCCCGCGTTCGAGGCTTTAGCCCTCGCATTAGGGAACAGCCTGTGGAGCTGGGTTGGAATGATGCCAATCATGGTCGAAGTCGTGGATGAATCACAGCCGGTGATCGGTGGTGAAGACTTCCATTGGGCAACGGCATTGGTTGACGCAAAGGGCACTCTCAAGCTGTCACCGGCAGCGAAAAAACAGGGGATGCCCTTCAACATTATGGATGGTCAATTGGCTGTCTATTCACCTAACGGAACTAAAAAGAGCTGCGGCCATGAGCCTTGCGAATATCTCCCGGTAATGATGTCCGGAGACGCAATCATGGTCACTTCATCTTTGGTTCATTAGTAACTCACCGGGGCAATGCCGAAAGGCCTTTGCTCCGGCCTATCCGAAAGGAGAGTAATCATGAAAATCGAAACTGTTGTGCCTTTACCTCCCGAGGATTCAGGCCTTCAACACTGCATTGCCAGGTTCCATAACCGCAACATGGATTCCAAGCGAAAAGACAAGACCCGTTTTTTCAGGAGGGAGCCGGTTATGATCGTAAACCCAGAGACCAAAGCAAAGGTTCTCCGGTATGCGATGGGCAACCCTGGGAATTTATCCATCACAAAGCTGGCGGTCGCGCTGGATTACGATGCGGTAGATGCTCTGGGTGTTCGTTTTAAAGACACTGTAAATCTTGAGGTTCGCAGAGCCAGGCGCTGGGAAGTCTGGCAGTGGTTCTGGAACCATCCGGATCAAAGTGTCCAACTGTCAATCAAATTGGGCGTGGTTGGCGCTGTGTTGGGAGTCATGGGCTTCCTGACTGGCGTAGCTCCGTACCTCTTGGGATAAACCAATAAAGCCGTTAACGGGCAATGTAAGTCCGGAGACGGCTTGCATTGCTCTCTCGAAAGTGGAGAGTCAAATGAACACATTAGAACAACTTGTAAATCAGAGAGTGCTTGAGGAAGGTCTGAAAAAGGCGAAGCCATTGGCCGCGCAAATGGGGCTTGAATCTGTACCTGATGAGATGCTTGAAATGATCTGCCCAAACTTGAACTACTCTGGGCAGTTTACGCCAGCTCTGTACGCGAGATTTCAAAGCGTAAAGCGATTACTGAAAGAGTTGTCGGAACAAACCTCACCTAAGCACGGGCATATTGTGAAGTTTACCAACCAATATGGGAGCTACGATGAGTCAGCTTTGCTGTTCAAAGAAGGCGACGTCAGAAACCAGAACTTGGTTGCTTGTGTGGGCGGGAAGACGATAAATCTCGGAGAGCTAGAGCTTCGAGATTATGGGCTCAATATGCACATCGGTTGCGGTGGACCATTTGAGCCGATCTCAGAAGCGCAGATTCAGTCCTTGTCTGAGTTTGACTTCTATGAGACGACCTACAGATTCTGGGGCCAGAATCCATGTGGAAACGGGATGATAGACATCACCGTCCCTATGAAACGTTGGTTCTTGACTGTGTAGCTTCAACCTGAGTGCGCCGAGAAATCGGCGTACCGGCCCCTTAAAAAGGGTAATCAGCGCAGGGGGAAACCCCGCGCTTTCCCAAGCATCTCGGTTTCCCAGGGTGCTTCGGAAAGTGCCTTAGGCGCTCAAGTGCGGTAGCTGGCTGCCAAAAACAAACAGCAAATTATCAACCCTGACGGGAGCACCTCCTGTTAGGGGGGCTCCGTCATAAACTGAACGGAGATATAGCATGTCTAAAAACGTCAACGATGTTTTTTCAAACCGAACTTCTTTGGAATGTACTGTGAATGCAGCGCTGGATCGTCGTATCGGTCTGCGTGTCGGGTTCCCTCATTACAGAGAAGGAGCAAACGGTGTGGTTTGTGAGATCGAAGCAGAGTACCCATTGCTCAACACTCATTCGAGTGTTGCATGGCCCCTGCTCGATGAACTCAACAGTTACACCATCCAAAAAAACCAATCGCTCATTGATCACATTGATAATGCGGTCGCTGAACTGTTGAAACACAAGGCTCGTCTACAGCTTGATATTCAAAAGCTGCAAGACGGTGACATTGATCTGGTGAAACAGGCCAAGCAGCAATACGAAGACAACCAGATGTCGAGTAGCAGCTAGTTCAGGTCTGATAGCCAGGATTCAATTTTAACCCTACCGGGGTGCTTTCCCGGAAGGGATGGGCACCCTGCTAATCCAGGAGGCCCTATGCAACAAACATTAAACTTTGATCTATCAGAACAACCCATCCCAGTGCTTTTGCGTGGGGATAAGTGGGATTCTGTTTGGTCAGAACTGACTGATAACGAGGATTTGAACTTCGTTGATGCCAGTAGAGGAACCAGTCTGTCATCGTTGATCACGTCATCGGTTGAGTCCATTCACACGGCCTTAATTGATGGGTGGACCATGATGATCGGCTATTCCAGTGGTAAAGATTCTGAAACGGTCTTGCACCTGTTCCTGATGGCCCTGATCCGGGCTGTAAGGAGTGGGGCGACCATCAGCCAGCACCACTTCATCTTGCACACTGACACACTGATCGAAAGCCCAGAGGTAAGGTGGCTGGCGGATCAGAAACTGGCCGAGCTGGAGCGTTTCATTGCGAAGGAAAACCTTCCTCTGACCATCGTTCTAGCAAAGCCTGGGATCTCGCAGAGTTGGACGGGCCGAATCCTTACTGGGAGGGGGTTGCCTACGTTTTCCAACTCCACGGCCCGCCAGTGTAGCCAGGATTTAAAAATCACCTCTGCCAAAAGAGCGAAGGCAGCTTATATGCGAGAGCTTCCCAAAGAGGTTCGACAGAAAGTCTGCCTTTTGCTGGGCAGTCGTGATGCTGAAAGCACTATTCGTGCGGCCAACATTGCAAAACAGCGAGGAAGCTCAGATCGCGTCATTAAGACGAAAGATGGGGGTGAGCTGTATGTGGTGAAAAACTGGTTGGCGAGTGATGTCTGGGAGTTCTTACTATCCGCTGGCATGGGCTCAGCATATCCTCTGCCAAGTTACTTGGAGAGCAATGTCACTACGGCAGAGCTTTACAAGGCGGCAACAGGGGAGTGCGTGTGGTCGGCAACAGAGAAGAAGGCCAGTGACGCCTGTGGCGCTCGCTTCGGTTGCTGGGCTTGCCAGGCTGTTGGGTTGGATAAGTCAATGGAGACGTTGCTTGCCACGGACCCTGAAAGGCATGGCTATATGTCGGGGCTGAACCGCATCCAGCGCTACTTGGCAAAACGCCGGTACGCATGGGAAGACCGCCATCCCGTAGGTCGAACGATTTACGAGGGCGGATACATCAAAATACAGCCGGACGTTTACAGTCCTGTTTTCCTAGAACGATTGCTTCATGTCTGTTGCAGCATGGACTACATGGAGCAAAAGAGAGCTGATGAGCTGGCATACAAGCTGGCTACTGGTCAAGCAGAGGATAACGACTGGAACCGTCGAATGGCAGAGCCACAATTCCGGATCATATCGGAAGAGGCTTTAGTCCATATCGACTTCATGTGGGCCTTCCATCATTTCAATGATAAGCCTTTCCATGCCCTGGAGATTTACCACAGGGTTTGGTCGATGGGTGATCTGGACTTGCTGGAAGACGAGCCGCAGTGTGAAACCGTTCCTCAGTCACCAATTCCGAAGCCATTGTGGTTGAAGGTTGGTCGCTGGGGCGATGGTTCGCTTTCTGATGGCTTGGCCGATCCGTTAGCGGAAATGGCTTACTTTGACGGCGGGGATGACCCGTTGGCAGCGCAAGTGATCAATACCGCAGACGGAAAGAGAAGGGTGGTTTGCTTCGCAGAAGATGATGAAGTGAAAGTCGATCCCGACTCCGCTGCGTTCATCATCTGGAACGAATACCCGCGACTAAGGGAGTCTGTACTAAAGGGACATTATACGCCCGGTAGTGCAGCGCAGTTCTACCTTCGGTTCGGAGCAATCCAGCTTGCGAAAGGAAAAGGCGCTTTGTATCACCGTATGATGCAAAGAGGTCAAACCTACCACCAGATGGGCCTTACAGGGCTACAGACGATGGAAGGAATCCAACAGCGCAAGGATGTCAAAGTGCTTAGCGATGCTAAGTACAAAGATCTGGTGAAGCGAAAAATCAAGGGAAGACTGGCAACGGTACGCTGGTGGGTCAACTTGCACTTAACGTTCAAGTACCATCTGCACCACCGTACTCCGACGGGGTTGTTCATCGAGAAGCAACTTGACCAGGAAGCAATGGAAGAACAGAAACGGCATCAGGAGCGATGGTTTAACTACGTGACTGACGCGATGCTTTGTTACTCCAGCGCATTCTGTATGAGCGTCATGGAAGGGCGAGAGGGGAGCGGAAACGCCAACATTCGTCGTTACATGGCCGCGACCAGAAGGAAGGCTTATACGGCCCTCTGCGAGCTCTTGGACAATACTGACGCCCAGTGGATGAATGATGTGGTCCAGAGTGCCGTAGGGCAGTATGAGGCGATACAGGCAGCCCTAACCGAAGGTTCCGCGCTTGCTATCTATCTCGACTGGATCAACCTACTGTCAAAACGCCATCCAGCCTCTTTGGAGCGACATGTCAGAACGATGATCAAGGCGGTTCAACGCTTACATCGCCGCGACGACACAGAGTTGCAAAGAGGACAGCAAGGCTTGTCCTTGGCCGCATAAAAAGCCCTCCTTCGGGAGGGCTTTTTCTTTTGCACCCCAAAAGGGCAATTACAGCGTTTTACCCTTTTAGGTGGCTGTCATACTCTTTGTTCATTGTCAGCGCTTGCTGGCTATAACGGTAGCTGGCCCAAAACAGCAATAACCTAACCCCTCGGGAGGAAACCCCTCCTGGGTTCTCTCCCACAAACAAAGGAGAGAAGCATGAGCCTAGACAAGTTAAGTCGGCTGGTGGACCAACAACGAAAGATCCAGGATGAAATCGACAATGAAATCATTCTGGCCGTCAAAGAGGTGTTGGCTACAAACTCAGTCGGTTTAGCCCGTGAGCTTGTTGGGGGTGTCCCGCAAGATCATCCATTCCATCCGTTTTTACTCGCTATAGCTAAGCAGCTTGACCCGAGATAACTAAGTAACCCAACCGGGTACACCAAGGCCCGGTCGGCTTTGGTGTACCTCCAACCAATTTTGGAGGCACTATGTCTAATTCAAATTTCGGCTTTCTAGCTCTGGCCTTGCGCCAACGCCTGATCAAACGCTGGTCACTGATGCACTCTGTTCAACCGGAGTCTGTGTTGGAACACAGCGCTGTTGTTACCCTGCTTTCCTACCTGGCTGGCAATATTGCCATTCAGCAAGGGAAGTCGGTGGATCTGGCAGTCATGCTTGCTCATGCTTCGTTGCATGATGCAGCCGAGGTTCTCTGTTCGGATGTTGTAACACCGGTCAAGAAAGCAAACGCTGTTTTGCAGCGTGAGTTTGAACGACTGGAAAAGGCCGCAGAGGACAAACTCATCCAGACTCTTCCCGAAGAACTCCAGGATGCAGTCGCCATAGCCTTCGCTCCCGGTGGCTATGAACAATCACTGGTTAAGGCCTGTGATACCTACTCCGCTTACATCAAGTGCAAACTTGAGGTGGCCGCAGGTAATGGCCTTGAGTTCCAGGATGCTCTCAGCAAAATGGAACGTGTTGTTGCTCAGGTGAAATCGGACTTCCCGGAAATCGACGCTCTGGACAAATGGTTTGGTAACGGACTCGGCCATTCAGTAGATAAACTGCTGGCAGGGGGTAACGATGACTAATCCAATCCCTGGCGACATCAAGATTAAGGACTTTGGCCGCGACCGGAAATTCCGTTCGGTTGATGAGCTTCAAAGCACTTTGTCAGAACAGTACAAAGGTCAGCATGTCAGCATCGTTTACCCTGCAAAGCCCAGCGGTTTACTCCGCACGGTTTTTGTCAGTGTCGATGATGCTGGTGGCGTGAATCGAACCTATGGGGACCAGTCTCCTGTCGATTTTTCTGCCATCAAAGATGACCTGTATGTACCAAGTGACCTGTAGGAGAGCACTAGCTATGGTGGTGATCATCGTAAACACAGGACACTATGAGTTTATCGGCCTTGGTGAGACCCACGGACAAGCCACAGAAGGGCTTTTGAAACGCTGGGACGAACACTGCGAACGTAATCCGGATGCTGAGTCTGGTTACATGCAGGAGCTGATAGAAGAAGGAAGCGCACAAGTTGTCGAGATGGAGCCCGGCTCCGCCGTAATTTACGGACTTGACGGCTAAGCCTTCTCAACTAACCCACTCGGGCGCATCATCCCGAGAGGGTGTGGTGCGTCCTAACCAAAAGGAATGCACTATGTCTAACTTTGAACAAGCTCTGGAGCGTACTGACGGTAAAACACTGATTCTCAGCAATGGGAGTAAGTGGGCAGGCCAAGACCCGGACAGTATTCAGACTTTACTGGATGTCCTGGGTGACAACGTTCTTGACCCGATGTTTGAGCAGTATCACTGTTATCGCCCATACCCGTTTGAACCAATGGTGAGGACGGGGCGAAATGGCGAAATGTTCCAGCCTTGGCTTGGGGCAGCCTGCTTCTTTGGGAACTTCCTGACTGTCTCTCATGTTTTCAACATCATCACGAAAGATGACGGTGTTGTTGAGGCCTTAACAGAGGCGATCCGGAAGAATATGGCGACTGAACAGTACCAGCAGAATGCCTATGAGCGTTATGCCGGTTGGTTCTACGCTGAAACCAGCGAAGGGTTAAGGCTAGTCTCTCCAAGTGAGGCTGCCGACATCCGAGCTGGCGCAGTTTCAAAGCTGCGTTACCCAAGAAACTTCGAGGTTATGAAAACTGCGGTTCTCAAAGGTCCTCGATTTGATACTGAATTAAGCCGCAAGGCTTCTTAACCCAAACATTAACCCCACGGGGGACATCGGTCCCTGAGGGGATGGTGTCTCCCTCTGAAATTAAGGAGATACCAATGATTAAACAGCATTTTCAAAACGAACTGGTTAAGTGTGGATACCCGGATGATCTGACGATTGAGTACAGTCTCGGATACTGCCAGGGGGATGGCGTAGCCTTCTACGGGGATTTGAGCGTTGATGACGTCAAAGCTCTCATGAATCGCCTATTCAGCACTGAGCCCGGCCAAGTGGATGCTGTCAGCCGCGTGAAGAATGTTGTGGTCAAATTTAAATGGACACTTTGATCGGGTGTTTTCCCCCCGACAAGGAACATGAAGAGATGACCGACAAGACAACCGACACAACCAAGAATCGCCGAACCTTTGATCCAGCGTTCAAGTTACAGGTGGCGCGCATGGTGCGCGAGCAAGGCGTCAGCGTCAGCCAAGTCTGCCGCGAAATGAAGCTGACCGAAAGTGTGGTCCGACGCTGGGTACACCAACTGGATGACGAGTCAGCCGGCAGGCCGGGGATTGGTAAACCGTTAACGGCTGAGCAGCAACGTATTCGAGAACTGGAAGCCGAAGTCAGGCGACTAAAATCAGACAATGAATTATTAAAAAAAGCTTCGGCCTTCTTCGCACGGGAAATAAAGTGATCCACGATGTTGTCACTGAGTTAGCGAAGCAGGCCCCGATCAAGCAGGTCTGTCAGGCGTTGGACATCAGTCGCTCTGGTTACTACGCAGCGCGTCGCAGAGTCAATACACCCAAACCTATTTGCCAGGACAGCGTGCATGCTCAGGCGGTTTTTCTTGCCAGTGGTCGCACCTATGGCAGTCGTCGTTTGAGTGCAGCCCTGCGTGCCCAGGGCCATGATGTTGGACGTCATCGCTGTCGTACCTTGATGAAAGCCTGTGGACTCAAGGCCTGTTGGCGTCGCAAGTTCGCTCATACCACCGATAGCAAACACCATTTGCCGGTGGCAGAGAACGTGCTCAACCGTCAGTTTGAGCCTGAAGCACCCAATACGGCCTGGGTGTGCGATGTGACGTACATTCGGACCGACAGCGGTTGGCTATATCTGGCCGCTGTGCTGGATCTGTATTCACGTCGCATCGTGGGTTGGTCCATGGCACCGACCATGCCTGCACAGCTGGTGTGCGATGCGTTGAGCATGGCTATTTCGGTTCGCCAACCGGCACCGGGTTTATTGGTTCATTCGGACCGGGGCAGTCAATATGCCAGTGCTGAACACCGGCAATTACTTGAAAACCATGGTCTGGTACTCAGCATGAGCCGCAAGGGTAATTGCTGGGACAATGCCGTGATGGAGCGGTTCTTTCTGAATTTGAAAATGGAGCGTGTCTGGCAGACTCGGTATGCCAACCATACAGAAGCCAAACAAGACATCACCGACTACATCGTTAACTTTTATAACAGTACCCGATTGCATTCAAAACTTGGCTACCGATCACCCGCACAGTACGAAACGCTGGCCAGCCCTGCCGCCCAGTTGCCCGCCTGTGCATAACCCTACCATCTGATCGGCGTGTCCAAAAAAACTTGACCACAACAGAACCTGATGGCACAGAAAGACATTGAGAATATGCTTTCTGTCCTCCGCGAATATGGTTCCTGTGACCTGTCCATTACTCGGAATAGTCACGGGCATCACTACAGCCATTGGAACTGCATGAACATCGACGACAACGTGGACTTCACAGGGATCTTCCCTGATGATGATTCCATGATTGGCACCGGCATTGAAGGGATTAACCAGGATATGGTCGAGCGCTGGCAAGACCTCTGGGAACGCTTTGTGCTGGAGCTGGCGGATGATGTAAAAAGTCTTTCCAAGAAGCTCGAAGCGGACGGGTACTCGCTGATCGAGGCCTCTCCATGCGAAGATGAAGTGGTTTGGGAACGGGCCACTGAAAACTACCTGGTGCGTGTTACTGAACTCCCTGAGCGGGATTTCGATATGGGCCACTGGGATGACGAAGTAAGAGACCAAACAATTTGTTCTATCCTGGAAGGGAAAGAGCGAGTGCTTGGCCTACGTGTTGAGGTACTCTCTCGTGAAAACGAGATTGTCCTGGGTGAAGAGAGTCTGCACGGCTTGACCGTTGCCAGTGATGACAAGAGCTACGCTGGCTACAGACGAGAACTTCTCCGGGGAGCTATCCAGCAAACCAGGGACTTTTTCTCTCGCCACCTCAAAGCGGCATAACAAGGCAGGGGGAAACCCCTGCTTTACTTCCCAAGTCTTCTTACTCATGGTGAATACCATCAGTAAGCAGATTTTGTTCTCTTCGGAGAGCGAAAAGTGCGATAGCTGGTCGCCAAAAACAAACAGCAAATTAACGTTAATTTATTAATCCCTGCGGGAGTCTATCTCCTGCTGGAGATACCTCCCGTTATTTCTGGAGGTATCCATGAACAAATTCCAAGACTTTAAGTTGGTTTATCGTCAAGGTGGTCGTCGCTTAGAGCGTGTCTTTACGGACACTCTTTACGCGAATGTGAAGCGTGTCGCTGACTCGTTTCCTCCGACCGTTCTTTGGCGCATTCAGCCAGCGTAAAACTCGGAACCTTAAAGCTCGGCTTTGGCCGTGACCTTTCAATAACCCATGCGGGTACACTTCCCCGCACGGGGTAGGTGTACCCATTAACTTTGGAGTACACCTTATGAACCAAGTAGCTAAATTGGACCTCGCCCAAATCCGTCAACAAGCCATCAATGATGGTCTGCTGGTGGACCAATCTTCCATCGGTAAACAAGCTGGTTTCCTGACCAATGTGGCAGTGACCCCGGCAATTGTCGATGGAGTATTTGGTGCAGATGGTAAGCACTCGGTAGAAGACTTCCTTTTCATGTTTTTGCAGCTTTGTGTTGCTCAAACAAAGGTCGCTTTTACCGACAACAAGAATTGGGGAAAGATTCGTCTTTATTACCCCATGCCCACTGTAGATGGCTTTTTCAAACCCACTGAGGTTGTGATTAAGTCAGATCCTGTAACCGCAGATGTCACAATCATGATGGCCTCGGAAGAGGGCGCTCATTTGTGCTTGTGATATTCACAAAATTCGCCTCCGTTTCGGGGGCGACCTTTTTAAACCCCTCGCCGGGGAGAACTCCCCGGCTGGGGAGCCTCCTTGGCACATTCTCCCGGTGTCGGGGTTTCCTTAAAACCCTGGCGACGGGGGTTTAAGGAAGCCTCGATGCTGGGGTTCACGCTAAGGAGAAAACCTATGTCTTACTACAAAGCTGACACCGTTCGTGAAGCTGCAAACGGAAACTGGCTATTCATCCTGGCGGCCCTAGCGCCCCATCTTGAACCAGCTCTCCGTAAACCTGGTCGTCATGTTTCTTGTCCTATCCACGGCGGGAAAGATGGCTTCCGACTGTTCAAGGATGCCCACCTGACTGGTGGCGGCGTATGCAATACATGCGGTGCCAATCATGATGGTTTTGAGCTGCTGATGTGGCTCAATAACTGGGACTTTAAACAGTGCCTGAGCGAGGTTGGTGATTATCTGGGCGTTGAGAAAGAGCAACCCCAGTATCAACAAGCCGCTGCACCGACACGAGCTCCTGTCCAGGCCAAAGCGCCTGTTCAGCAAGAGCCTATGAAGGTGAATAACAAGGTTCTCGATTCCAAGAATCGTAAAAAATCCATTGCCGGTACTCTGATTGCCCACGGTAAAGCTCCTTATGAGCATAACGAAGACAACGAGCTCAGCTACTTTGCCTTCATCCGTGACAAGAGCGGTTTGGAACGCACCATCTGGGGCGTGGATCTTGAAAGAGCCATTGGTGAAAGTGAAGCCAAGTATGGGGATGAGATCGTCATGACAAACCTCGGGCGCGAGCCTGTAACTGTCGTCGTTGAAGTTAAGGACGAGCAGGGGAATGTTGTGAGAGAACAACCTATGCAAACGCATCGCAACACCTGGCTGGTGGAACGTCGCGGCGCTACGGTAACGCAGTTCCGCGCTCGCTCGAACGGTGGTGTTGAGCCGGTGAGTCACCATGTTGAGTCGGCCCCTGTGGTCAACCGCAAGGTAGAAACTCCGGCACCGCAAGTACAACCTGCGGCCACACAACCGGAAGAGCAAAGCAGCGAAAATAAGCCGAAAGTTGTTCCGATGTTTCGTGAACAACCTAAGCCTTGGTTGCTTGAGCTCCAAGAAGAAATGGAGAAGAGAATGGAGCGCGAACGCGCTTACAGTGCTCGTCTCCGTGAGAAAATCGAGAAGGTATGGAACGAGTGTTTGCCGTTCTCCAGTCATGTGACTGAGCCAATGCGTCTGTACTTCAAAAACCGCGAGCTGCTGTTCAAAGTTGATGAAGTAGAAAAAACAGACTGTCTGCGGTTCAATCCGGCTATGGCCTACTACGACGAAGATGGCAATGAAGTTGGGAAATTCCCGGCTATCGTCTGCGCTATCCGAGATGTGGAAGGCAACCTGGTAACGCTCCACCGCACCTATCTCACCCAAAACGGTAAAAAAGCCAAGGTCGGCAACGCCAAAAAGATGATGCCCATTCCTGACGGTTTGGATGTCAATGGCGCGGCCATCCGCCTCGGTGAACCGACTGAGGGTATCCTGGGTGTTGCAGAAGGGCTGGAAACAGCTCTGTCAGCTTATCGAGTCACTCAAATCCCGGTTTGGTCAACGGTCAATGCCACCCTAATGGAGTCCTTCGAGGTTCCAGAAGGTGTTCACACCGTACTGATCTGGGCTGACAAAGATAAGTCTGTGACTGGGGAGAAGTCAGCGAACGTGCTGAAAGCCAAGCTGGAGAAGCGCGGCATTCGTGTGTACGTCCTGCTGCCTAAGCTCCCGATCCCGCCCAGAGCGAAAGGGATTGACTGGAACGATGTCCTGATGAGTCAGGGAAGCCTCGGTTTCCCGAATGCTCGCTACCTGCGCGATTTCATTGCGAGAAGGAGAGCTGAGTATGGCCGTCATTGATGTCTCGAAGGTTGATACAACGCCTGGTAACGACGCGGTGTGCCCCTTCTCTCCCCCTGAGGGGTGGGAGGGGGACTCTGCGGCCTACGTTGAGCTTATGCGGTCTCGGTATCGTCATCTGATGCACGGCCAGAGAATGATGGTGACAGCCTCCTTCGCAAGAAGGGAGCCTATCCAAGTTACTGGCCCGTTTGCTGATGAAGCGACGAAGATCATTAACTCAATGAAGATGAACAAGGCGAAGCCAACAGCTTTGTCTGCCTAAAACTTTAACCCTGAGGGGGTGTTCATGCCCTCTCAGGCATGATTCGCCTCCTCTTCAACTATGGAGGTAATCATGAAAAAGTTTTTGCGTATTAAGACGTGGTTTGTGCGTCTTTTCTCTCCTGACAAGAAGACTCTGGGAGCTATCGGTGAAGACCTGCGTAAGGTCGCCGTAACAGCCATCGGTGTCGGTATTGTAGGGGTCGTCTCAGAAAACGGAATCTATGGTCACTCCCGTTTTTGCAACACCGATTTTGACGACAAGTTGGCTTGCTTGAATCTATCCGGCGTCTGAATGGGATTTTATTCCCGCGCCTTGATGAGTTCCGCGCCTGATGAACCTCCAGAAAATATACGGCTTCAATGAGCCTTTCCGTTTTACAGGTTCCTCAACAGGCCGGTGGGCCGTTAGTATCATCAATATCAGTATTCGCAAAACCAGATCAGTAATTCTTTAAACCGGTGTATTTCTGCCGTTATGCTACATAAGTTTGCTGTCGTGCCGTTAGGGCCCAGGCTATTCTGGCCAGCTTGTTTTCCAGAGCACAAGTGACGACAAAGTTGCTTTTCCGGCACAGTAAATCCCTGACCCAATCGGCCAATTTGCCAGACTGGTGTTCCAGTTTTTGTATGAATACCCTGGCACATTGAACCAACAAAGTTCGGATCTTTTTATTACCTCGCTTACTAATTCCCAGCAATGTCGTCCTACCTCCCGTGCTGTACTGCCGAGGTACAAGCCCTGTTGCCGCCGCAAAGTCACGGCTGCTGGCGTACTGCTTCCCGTCGCCAATCTCAGTTGAAATAGTACTCGCTGTCAGTGTTCCGACGCAGGGAATGCTCAGCAAGCGCTGTCCAACCTCATCTTCGTCCAACTTTCGTTTCAACTGGGATTCCAAATCTTTAATCTGCTCAACAAGATAGTGATAATGCTGTTGTAATTTCAGCAATAACTGGCTGAGGTAAAGAGGCAAACTATTATCCTCAAGAATGGTACTCAGTCGGCTAATAACGGCAGCTCCTCGGGGAACGCTAATGCCAAATTCCAGCAGAAAAGCATGCATTTGATTGGTTGTTTTTACCTTATCCTGAACCAGGGATTCACGGACACGATGCAGAGCCCGCATTGCCTGCTGAGATTCCGTTCTGGGCTGCACAAAACGCATAGACGGACGCGATGCAGCTTCACAAATAGCTTCGGCGTCGACAAAGTCGTTTTTATTGCTTTTAACGAACGGGCGGACAAATTGTGGTGATATCAGCTTTGGGGAATGCCCCAACTCTTCCAACTTGCGTGCCATAAAGTGAGAACCGCCACAGGCTTCCATTGCGATGGTTGTAGCGGGGCATGTCGCCAAAAATTCGATCAACTTTGGCCGGGTAAATTTTTTACGGTAAACAGCCTTCCCGCGACGATCCTGGCAATGAATATGGAAAGAGTTTTTACCCAGATCGATACCAATGAGCGCAATGTTTTCCATGATAGTTCTCCGAATGAAAGCCTGTCCTCAGCATAGTACCGGGAAGGAGGGAGTGACCATCTCATTAAATAAAGCACGCTAAGCCGGTGGCAGCGGTCGCAATGGCCTAAACTTCCCCGCACCGACCTTGGCGCTGCTGCGCCATAGGTAATCGCCGGTCAGGTTGATGTGCTCCCACCCCAGCGGCGACAGATATTGCAACAATGTGTCGTCCAGCGCCGTGCCGTTGCCACGCAAAGCACTGGTGGCACGCTCCAGATATACCGTGTTCCACAACACGATGGCCGCCGTCACCAGATTGAGGCCGCTGGCCCGGTAGCGCTGCTGCTCAAAACTGCGGTCGCGGATTTCACCCAATCGGTAGAAGAAGACCGCCCTGGCCAGCGCGTTGCGCGCCTCGCCCTTATTCAGCCCCGCATGGACGCGGCGGCGCAGCTCCACGCTTTGCAGCCAATCCAAAATGAACAGCGTGCGCTCGATGCGCCCCAGCTCGCGCAACGCCACGGCCAAGCCGTTCTGGCGCGGGTAGCTGCCGAGTTTGCGCAGCATCAGCGAAGCCGTTACCGTGCCTTGCTTGATGGAGGTGGCCAGCCGCAGAATTTCATCCCAATGGGCGCGTATTTGCTTGATGTTCAGCCTGTCGCTGCTAATCATCGGCTTGAGCGCGTCATAGGCGGCATCGCCCTTGGGGATGAATAGCTTGGTTTCGCCCAAGTCACGGATACGCGGCGCGAAGCGAAATCCCAGCAAATGCATCAAGCCAAACACGTGATCGGTGAAGCCTGCCGTGTCGGTGTAGTGTTCCTCGATGCGCAAGTCCGACTCGTGGTACAGCAGGCCATCAAGCACGTAAGTTGAATCACGAATGCCCACGTTGACCACCTTGGCACTGAAGGGCGCGTACTGGTCGGAGATATGGGTGTAGAAAGTCCGTCCTGGACTGCTTCCATACTTCGGGTTGATATGACCAGTGCTTTCTGCTTTGCTGCCGGTTCTGAAGTTCTGGCCGTCCGACGATGACGTGGTGCCGTCACCCCAGTTGCCGGCGAAGGGTTGCCGAAACTGCGCATTCACCAGCTCGGCCAGCGCCGTCGAATAGGTTTCATCGCGGATGTGCCAGGCTTGCAGCCAAGACAGCTTGGCGTAGGTGGTGCCAGGGCAGGACTCGGCCATTTTGGTCAGACCCAGGTTGATCGCGTCGGCCAGGATCGTCGTCAACAGCAAGGTTTTGTCCTTGGCCGTGTCGCTGGTCTTCAGGTGTGTGAAGTGGCGGGTGAAGCCCGTCCATTCATCGACCTCCATCAGCAACTCGGTGATTTTGAGGTGCGGCAGCAGCATAGCTGTCTGGTCGATCATGGCTTGCGCGGCGTCTGGTACTGCCGCGTCCAGCGGCGTGATCTTCAGGCCTGACGCGGTGGTGATGATGGCATCCGGTAAGTCGTTGGCCGCAGCCATGCGGTTGACTGTGGCGAGTTGCGCCTCCAACAATTCCAACCGGTCATGCAGGTATTGGTCGCAGTCGGTGGCCACTGCCAGCGGCAATTCGCTGGCCAGCTTCAAAGTGGCGAACTTCTCGACCGGCACCAGGTATTCGTCGAAGTCCTTGAACTGGCGAGAACCCTGCACCCAGACATCACCGGAGCGCAGCGCGTTCTTCAGCTCCGACAGGGCGCATAACTCGTAGTAACGCCGGTCGATGCCGTCGTCGGTCAGAACCAGCTTTGCCCAGCGCGGCTTGATGAATGCGGTTGGCGCATCGGCGGGCACCTTGCGCGCGCTGTCGCTGTTCATGCCGCGCAGCATGTCGATGGCATCGAGCACACCCTTGGCGGCGGGCGCAGCCCGCAATTTGAGCACGCCCAGGAACTGCGGCGCGTAGCGGCGTAGCGTGGCATAGCTTTCACCGATGTGGTGCAGGAAATCAAAGTCGGCAGGCCGCGCCAATGTTTGCGCTTCGGTGACGCTGGCGGCGAAGGTGTCCCAGGGCATAACGGCCTCGATGGCGGCGAACGGATCGCTGCCGCTTTGCTTGGCCTCAATCAACGCTTGACCGATGCGCCCATACATCCGCACCTTGTCGTTGATCGCCTTGCCGGAAGCCTGGAACTGCTGCTGATGCTTGTTCTTGGCCGCGTTGAACAGCTTGCCGATGATGCGATCGTGAAGGTCGATGATTTCATCGGTGACGGTGGCCATGCCTTCGATGGCCAGCGCTACCAGCGTGGCATAGCGTCGTTGCACCTCGAACTTTGCCAGATCAGCAGGCGTCATCTGGCCACCTTCACGAGCGATTTTGAGCAGGCGGTTCTGGTGAACCTGCCGCTCGATGCCTGCGGGCAGATCAAGTGCTTGCCAGGATTTCAGGCGCTCAATATGTTCGAGCATGTGGCGAGAGTTCGGTTTGGCAGGCGACTGGCGCAGCCATGCCAGCCACGTCACTTTACTGCCGTCCTTGCGCTTGAGAAGTTCGTCCAGGCGCTGACGGTGGGGTGATAACAAAGAATCGGTCAGCGCCGCGTAAATGCGTCGGTTGGCACGGGTGATGGCCTCGGCGCTTGCGCGCTCGATGGCATTCATGGCGGGCAGGATAATGCTCTGCCGCCGCAGATTCTCGACAAGTGCGCTCGCCAGCACGATGCCTTTGTCGGTCTGCAAGGCCAGCTCGGTCAATGTATGCACGGCTTGCCGATAGTGGCTCATGGTGAAGGGCTTGAACCCAAAAACCGTTTGCAGCTCGACCAAGTGCTCCCGCCGTGTCTGTTCGCGCTGGCCGTACTCGCTCCAACTTTCCACTGGCATCTTGAGTTGCGCGGCCACCATGCGCAACAGGGGCGGAAACGGAGGCTCATCGACGCCCAAAAAGGTGCCAGGGAATCGCAAGTAGCAAAGCTGCACAGCGAAGCCCAATCGATTCGCGGCGCCGCGACGCTGACGGATCACCGACAGGTCGGTTTCGTTGAACGTGTAGTGCCGTATCAGTTCGTCTTTGGCATCTGGCAGTGCCAGCAGGCTTTCGCGCTCGGTGGCGGACAGGATTGAGCGGCGTGGCATGGTCAGTCTTCCCGCAGGTACTGGTACAAGGTTTCGCGGCTGATGCCGAAGTCACGGGCCACCAAGGTTTTTTGGTCGCCTGCCGCAACTCGCCGTTTCAACTCGGCAATTTGTTCGCTGTTCAGCGATTTCTTTCGTCCCCGGTAGGCACCGCGCTGCTTGGCCAGCACGATTCCCTCGCGCTGACGTTCGCGGATCAGGGCGCGCTCGAACTCAGCGAAGGCTCCCATGACCGACAGCATCAGATTGGCCATCGGTGAGTCCTCGCCGGTGAACTTCAGCCCTTCTTTGACGAACTCCATGCGCACGCCCCGTTGTGTCAGCCCTTGGACGATGCGGCGCAGGTCATCAAGGTTGCGTGCCAGCCTGTCCATGCTATGCACCACCACGGTGTCGCCCTCGCGGACGAAGGCCAGCAGCCTTTCCAGCTCGGGACGCTGGGTGTCCTTGCCAGAAGCCTTGTCGGTGAACACCCGCGCCACCTGAACACCCTCCAATTGCCGTTCCGGGTTCTGGTCGAAGCTGCTGACGCGGACATAGCCGATGCGTTGACCTTGCAAGATGCCTCCAAAGGCAAAAGTGTCAGGATGAAATCTATTACCTTTGACGGAATATGTCAATCAATAGGAAATTTAACTCTATTCTGACATCGTTTGCACATGGTGTCGTTTTCAGAAGACGGCTGCACTGAACGTCAGAAGCCGACTGCACTATAGCAGCGGAGGGGTTGGATCCATCAGGCAACGACGGGCTGCTGCCGGCCATCAGCGGACGCAGGGAGGACTTTCCGCAACCGGCCGTTCGATGCGGCACCGATGGCCTTCGCGCAGGGGTAGTGAATCCGCCAGGATTGACTTGCGCTGCCCTACCTCTCACTAGTGAGGGGCGGCAGCGCATCAAGCGGTGAGCGCACTCCGGCACCGCCAACTTTCAGCACATGCGTGTAAATCATCGTCGTAGAGACGTCGGAATGGCCGAGCAGATCCTGCACGGTTCGAATGTCGTAACCGCTGCGGAGCAAGGCCGTCGCGAACGAGTGGCGGAGGGTGTGCGGTGTGGCGGGCTTCGTGATGCCTGCTTGTTCTACGGCACGTTTGAAGGCGCGCTGAAAGGTCTGGTCATACATGTGATGGCGACGCACGACACCGCTCCGTGGATCGGTCGAATGCGTGTGCTGCGCAAAAACCCAGAACCACGGCCAGGAATGCCCGGCGCGCGGATACTTCCGCTCAAGGGCGTCGGGAAGCGCAACGCCGCTGCGGCCCTCGGCCTGGTCCTTCAGCCACCATGCCCGTGCACGCGACAGCTGCTCGCGCAGGCTGGGTGCCAAGCTCTCGGGTAACATCAAGGCCCGATCCTTGGAGCCCTTGCCCTCCCGCACGATGATCGTGCCGTGATCGAAATCCAGATCCTTGACCCGCAGTTGCAAACCCTCACTGATCCGCATGCCCGTTCCATACAGAAGCTGGGCGAACAAACGATGCTCGCCTTCCAGAAAACCGAGGATGCGAACCACTTCATCCGGGGTCAGCACCACCGGCAAGCGCCGCGACGGCCGAGGTCTTCCGATCTCCTGAAGCCAGGGCAGATCCGTGCACAGCACCTTGCCGTAGAAGAACAGCAAGGCCGCCAATGCCTGACGATGCGTGGAGACCGAAACCTTGCGCTCGTTCGCCAGCCAGGACAGAAATGCCTCGACTTCGCTGCTGCCCAAGGTTGCCGGGTGACGCACACCGTGGAAACGGATGAAGGCACGAACCCAGTGGACATAAGCCTGTTCGGTTCGTAAACTGTAATGCAAGTAGCGTATGCGCTCACGCAACTGGTCCAGAACCTTGACCGAACGCAGCGGTGGTAACGGCGCAGTGGCGGTTTTCATGGCTTGTTATGACTGTTTTTTTGTACAGTCTATGCCTCGGGCATCCAAGCAGCAAGCGCGTTACGCCGTGGGTCGATGTTTGATGTTATGGAGCAGCAACGATGTTACGCAGCAGGGCAGTCGCCCTAAAACAAAGTTAACCCAGGATGAGAACCTTGAAAGTATCATTGATGGCTGCGAAAGCGAAAAACGGCGTGATTGGTTGCGGTCCAGACATACCCTGGTCCGCGAAAGGGGAGCAGCTACTTTTTAAAGCATTGACCTACAATCAGTGGCTTCTGGTGGGTCGCAAGACGTTTGAATCTATGGGCGCACTCCCCAATAGGAAATACGCGGTCGTTACCCGCTCAGGTTGGACATCAAATGATGACAATGTAGTTGTATTTCAGTCAATCGAAGAGGCCATGGACAGGCTAGCTGAATTCACCGGTCACGTTATAGTGTCTGGTGGCGGAGAAATTTACCGAGAAACATTACCCATGGCCTCTACGCTCCACTTATCGACGATCGACATCGAGCCAGAGGGGGATGTTTTCTTCCCGAGTATTCCAAATACCTTCGAAGTTGTTTTTGAGCAACACTTTACTTCAAACATTAACTATTGCTATCAAATTTGGAAAAAGGGTTAACAAAGCTATGCAATCGACGGCAAAAAGCTTCGTTCGCTTCGCGCACTACGCCTTTTCCGCGATTGATAGCGACGTTATGCAGCCAAATCCCAACAATTAAGGGTCTTAAAATGGTAAAAGATTGGATTCCCATCTCTCATGATAATTACAAGCAGGTGCAAGGACCGTTCTATCATGGAACCAAAGCCAATTTGGCGATTGGTGACTTGCTAACCACAGGGTTCATCTCTCATTTCGAGGACGGTCGTATTCTTAAGCACATCTACTTTTCAGCCTTGATGGAGCCAGCAGTTTGGGGAGCTGAACTTGCTATGTCACTGTCTGGCCTCGAGGGTCGCGGCTACATATACATAGTTGAGCCAACAGGACCGTTCGAAGACGATCCGAATCTTACGAACAAAAAATTTCCCGGTAATCCAACACAGTCCTATAGAACCTGCGAACCCTTGAGAATTGTTGGCGTTGTTGAAGACTGGGAGGGGCATCCTGTTGAATTAATAAGGGGAATGTTGGATTCGTTAGAGGACTTAAAGCGCCGTGGTTTACACGTCATTGAAGACTAGTCCTTTGCATAACAAAGCCATCAAACCGGACGCCAGAGATTCCGCGCCTGTTGCGCATGGCTTCGCCATTTTATGCGCAATAGGCGCGCCACCCGGCACTGTTGCAAAGTTAGCGATGAGGCAGCCTTTTGTCTTATTCAAAGGCCTTACATTTCAAAAACTCTGCTTACCAGGCGCATTTCGCCCAGGGGATCACCATAATAAAATGCTGAGGCCTGGCCTTTGCGTAGTGCACGCATCACCTCAATACCTTTGATGGTGGCGTAAGCCGTCTTCATGGATTTAAATCCCAGCGTGGCGCCGATTATCCGTTTCAGTTTGCCATGATCGCATTCAATCACGTTGTTCCGGTACTTAATCTGTCGGTGTTCAACGTCAGACGGGCACCGGCCTTCGCGTTTGAGCAGAGCAAGCGCGCGACCATAGGCGGGCGCTTTATCCGTGTTGATGAATCGCGGGATCTGCCACTTCTTCACGTTGTTGAGGATTTTACCCAGAAACCGGTATGCAGCTTTGCTGTTACGACGGGAGGAGAGATAAAAATCGACAGTGCGGCCCCGGCTGTCGACGGCCCGGTACAGATACGCCCAGCGGCCATTGACCTTCACGTAGGTTTCATCCATGTGCCACGGGCAAAGATCGGAAGGGTTACGCCAGTACCAGCGCAGCCGTTTTTCCATTTCAGGCGCATAACGCTGAACCCAGCGGTAAATCGTGGAGTGATCGACATTCACTCCGCGTTCAGCCAGCATCTCCTGCAGCTCACGGTAACTGATGCCGTATTTGCAGTACCAGCGTACGGCCCACAGAATGATGTCACGCTGAAAATGCCGGCCTTTGAATGGGTTCATGTGCAGCTCCATCAGCAAAAGGGGATGATAAGTTTATCACCACCGACTATTTGCAACAGTGCCCGCCACCCTGTCGCCGTTTATGGCGGCGTTGGGCGCACAATAAGGCTCCTCGCAGAGTTGCTTGAAAGTTGTTACGATTCAAATTCAATCATGAGATAGTCAGCAGATGAGCACTTCCAAGAACGCAGACAAGTAAGCCGCAGCAACCTTCATTTTTCGGTTGTTGCGGCGTTCTCATGAATCCTTTTGCTCTACGGGAGCGCCGCCAAATCCTTTGTTCAAGGAGATGGTTTCGTGCGCTCAAAAAACTTTAGTTGGCGGTACTCCCTTGCCGCCACGGTGTTGTTGTTATCACCGTTCGATTTATTGGCATCACTCGGCATGGACATGTACTTGCCAGCAGTGCCGTTTATGCCAAACGCGCTTGGTACGACAGCGAGCACAATTCAGCTTACGCTGACAACGTACTTGGTCATGATTGGTGCCGGTCAGCTCTTGTTTGGACCGCTATCGGACCGACTGGGGCGCCGCCCCGTTCTACTGGGAGGTGGCCTCGCCTACGTTGTGGCGTCAATGGGCCTCGCTCTTACGTCATCGGCTGAAGTCTTTCTGGGGCTTCGGATTCTTCAGGCTTGTGGTGCCTCGGCGTGCCTTGTTTCCACATTTGCAACAGTACGTGACATTTACGCAGGTCGCGAGGAAAGTAATGTCATTTACGGCATACTCGGATCCATGCTGGCCATGGTCCCGGCGGTAGGCCCATTGCTCGGAGCGCTCGTCGACATGTGGCTTGGGTGGCGGGCTATCTTTGCGTTTCTAGGTTTGGGCATGATCGCTGCATCTGCAGCAGCGTGGCGATTCTGGCCTGAAACCCGGGTGCAACGAGTTGCGGGCTTGCAATGGTCGCAGCTGCTACTCCCCGTTAAGTGCCTGAACTTCTGGTTGTACACGTTGTGTTACGCCGCTGGAATGGGTAGCTTCTTCGTCTTTTTCTCCATTGCGCCCGGACTAATGATGGGCAGGCAAGGTGTGTCTCAGCTTGGCTTCAGCCTGCTGTTCGCCACAGTGGCAATTGCCATGGTGTTTACGGCTCGTTTTATGGGGCGTGTGATACCCAAGTGGGGCAGCCCAAGTGTCTTGCGAATGGGAATGGGATGCCTGATAGCTGGAGCAGTATTGCTTGCCATCACCGAAATATGGGCTTCGCAGTCCGTGTTAGGCTTTATTGCTCCAATGTGGCTAGTGGGTATTGGTGTCGCCACAGCGGTATCTGTGTCGCCCAATGGCGCTCTTCGAGGATTCGACCATGTTGCTGGAACGGTCACGGCAGTCTACTTCTGCTTGGGCGGTGTACTGCTAGGAAGCATCGGAACGTTGATCATTTCGCTGTTGCCGCGCAACACGGCTTGGCCGGTTGTCGTGTACTGTTTGACCCTTGCAACAGTCGTGCTCGGTCTGTCTTGTGTTTCCCGAGTGAAGGGCTCTCGCGGCCAGGGGGAGCATGATGTGGTCGCGCTACAAAGTGCGGAAAGTACATCAAATCCCAATCGTTGAGAGAATGTGGCAAGCTATCGCCCAACAAATCGCTGCAGCCGACCCAAAACCGCTACGCGGTTTCGGTCGGCTGAGCTCAGGCGTTAGGCCTCGCCGAAGCGAAAGATCGCTACTTGAAGTGTTGACGCCTTTGTTTTAAAGTTTCGCGTCTATCTTTCTGATTTTGTTAAAAAATCAGACTTTGATTAATCATGTTAGACGTCAGAGGTATTTTGACTTAAACGCCTCTGAGGTCGAATTAACGTTAGCCACCAAGAAGGTGCCATGAAAACATTTGCCGCATATGTAATTATCGCGTGTCTTTCGAGTACGGCATTAGCTGGTTCAATTACAGAAAATACGTCTTGGAACAAAGAGTTCTCTGCCGAAGCCGTCAATGGTGTCTTCGTGCTTTGTAAAAGTAGCAGTAAATCCTGCGCTACCAATGACTTAGCTCGTGCATCAAAGGAATATCTTCCAGCATCAACATTTAAGATCCCCAACGCAATTATCGGCCTAGAAACTGGTGTCATAAAGAATGAGCATCAGGTTTTCAAATGGGACGGAAAGCCAAGAGCCATGAAGCAATGGGAAAGAGACTTGACCTTAAGAGGGGCAATACAAGTTTCAGCTGTTCCCGTATTTCAACAAATCGCCAGAGAAGTTGGCGAAGTAAGAATGCAGAAATACCTTAAAAAATTTTCCTATGGCAACCAGAATATCAGTGGTGGCATTGACAAATTCTGGTTGGAAGGCCAGCTTAGAATTTCCGCAGTTAATCAAGTGGAGTTTCTAGAGTCTCTATATTTAAATAAATTGTCAGCATCTAAAGAAAACCAGCTAATAGTAAAAGAGGCTTTGGTAACGGAGGCGGCACCTGAATATCTAGTGCATTCAAAAACTGGTTTTTCTGGTGTGGGAACTGAGTCAAATCCTGGTGTCGCATGGTGGGTTGGGTGGGTTGAGAAGGAGACAGAGGTTTACTTTTTCGCCTTTAACATGGATATAGACAACGAAAGTAAGTTGCCGCTAAGAAAATCCATTCCCACCAAAATCATGGAAAGTGAGGGCATCATTGGTGGCTAAAACAAAGTTAAACATCATGAGGGAAGTGGTGATCGCCGAAGTATCGACTCAACTATCAGAGGTAGTTGGCGTCATCGAGCGCCATCTCGAACCGACGTTGCTGGCCGTACATTTGTACGGCTCCGCAGTGGATGGCGGCCTGAAGCCACACAGTGATATTGATTTGCTGGTTACGGTGACCGTAAGGCTTGATGAAACAACGCGGCGAGCTTTGATCAACGACCTTTTGGAAACTTCGGCTTCCCCTGGAGAGAGCGAGATTCTCCGCGCTGTAGAAGTCACCATTGTTGTGCACGACGACATCATTCCGTGGCGTTATCCAGCTAAGCGCGAACTGCAATTTGGAGAATGGCAGCGCAATGACATTCTTGCAGGTATCTTCGAGCCAGCCACGATCGACATTGATCTGGCTATCTTGCTGACAAAAGCAAGAGAACATAGCGTTGCCTTGGTAGGTCCAGCGGCGGAGGAACTCTTTGATCCGGTTCCTGAACAGGATCTATTTGAGGCGCTAAATGAAACCTTAACGCTATGGAACTCGCCGCCCGACTGGGCTGGCGATGAGCGAAATGTAGTGCTTACGTTGTCCCGCATTTGGTACAGCGCAGTAACCGGCAAAATCGCGCCGAAGGATGTCGCTGCCGACTGGGCAATGGAGCGCCTGCCGGCCCAGTATCAGCCCGTCATACTTGAAGCTAGACAGGCTTATCTTGGACAAGAAGAAGATCGCTTGGCCTCGCGCGCAGATCAGTTGGAAGAATTTGTTCACTACGTGAAAGGCGAGATCACCAAGGTAGTCGGCAAATAATGTCTAACAATTCGTTCAAGCCGACGCCGCTTCGCGGCGCGGCTTAACTCAAGCGTTAGATGCACTAAGCACATAATTGCTCACAGCCAAACTATCAGGTCAAGTCTGCTTTTATTATTTTTAAGCGTGCATAATAAGCCCTACACAAATTGGGAGATATATCATGAAAGGCTGGCTTTTTCTTGTTATCGCAATAGTTGGCGAAGTAATCGCAACATCCGCATTAAAATCTAGCGAGGGCTTTACTAAGCTTGCCCCTTCCGCCGTTGTCATAATCGGTTATGGCATCGCATTTTATTTTCTTTCTCTGGTTCTGAAATCCATCCCTGTCGGTGTTGCTTATGCAGTCTGGTCGGGACTCGGCGTCGTCATAATTACAGCCATTGCCTGGTTGCTTCATGGGCAAAAGCTTGATGCGTGGGGCTTTGTAGGTATGGGGCTCATAATTGCTGCCTTTTTGCTCGCCCGATCCCCATCGTGGAAGTCGCTGCGGAGGCCGACGCCATGGTGACGGTGTTCGGCATTCTGAATCTCACCGAGGACTCCTTCTTCGATGAGAGCCGGCGGCTAGACCCCGCCGGCGCTGTCACCGCGGCGATCGAAATGCTGCGAGTCGGATCAGACGTCGTGGATGTCGGACCGGCCGCCAGCCATCCGGACGCGAGGCCTGTATCGCCGGCCGATGAGATCAGACGTATTGCGCCGCTCTTAGACGCCCTGTCCGATCAGATGCACCGTGTTTCAATCGACAGCTTCCAACCGGAAACCCAGCGCTATGCGCTCAAGCGCGGCGTGGGCTACCTGAACGATATCCAAGGATTTCCTGACCCTGCGCTCTATCCCGATATTGCTGAGGCGGACTGCAGGCTGGTGGTTATGCACTCAGCGCAGCGGGATGGCATCGCCACCCGCACCGGTCACCTTCGACCCGAAGACGCGCTCGACGAGATTGTGCGGTTCTTCGAGGCGCGGGTTTCCGCCTTGCGACGGAGCGGGGTCGCTGCCGACCGGCTCATCCTCGATCCGGGGATGGGATTTTTCTTGAGCCCCGCACCGGAAACATCGCTGCACGTGCTGTCGAACCTTCAAAAGCTGAAGTCGGCGTTGGGGCTTCCGCTATTGGTCTCGGTGTCGCGGAAATCCTTCTTGGGCGCCACCGTTGGCCTTCCTGTAAAGGATCTGGGTCCAGCGAGCCTTGCGGCGGAACTTCACGCGATCGGCAATGGCGCTGACTACGTCCGCACCCACGCGCCTGGAGATCTGCGAAGCGCAATCACCTTCTCGGAAACCCTCGCGAAATTTCGCAGTCGCGACGCCAGAGACCGAGGGTTAGATCATGCCTAGCATTCACCTTCCGGCCGCCCGCTAAATATCTCCTTTTGGGTTGTTAATAAAACATCCAATAAGTTGACTGTGCGTGAAAAAGAAAGTTTTGTGTGATGGCGTTGAAGATCGCACCGTTAAGCTCTTATGTGGGATGGTGCAGAGCTCGACGACTACCGATAAAACGCAACCGCCGCAAACAGACAAGAAAAAGCCCCAACTGATAACAGTTGGGGCTTCAGTATTGTGATTGGTGGAGCAATAGCACCCTGAACCCAAAACCTTCTCGCTCAACCGGTAGTGGCTGATAACAACTCGTGAGGGCTATTGCGGGTTAAGCATTTAGCGATGTCTAGGGCCAGACTGGACGTCTGAACGCAAGCCGCTGATACTGTACATAACCACAGTATCAGCGGAGGATACCCATGTCGCTGGCAAGGAACGCCACGGCGAGTCAATCGCCCACTCAAACAAACGGTTACGAACGCCACCAACCCGACCAGACGCTGCTCTACCAGCTGGTTGAGCAGCACTACCCAGCCTTCAAAGCCTCACTCGAAGCCCAAGGTCAACACCTGCCTCGCTACATCCAACAAGAATTCAACGACCTCCTCCAATGTGGCCGTCTGGAGTATGGTTTCATGCGGGTTCGCTGCGAGGATTGTCATCACGAGCGTCTGGTCGCCTTCAGCTGTAAACGACGCGGCTTTTGCCCTAGCTGCGGTGCCCGCCGGATGGCCGAGAGTGCGGCGCTGCTGATAGACGAAGTCTTCCCCAAGGAGCCCATTCGCCAGTGGGTGCTCAGCTTTCCTTTCCAGCTACGCTTTTTGCTGGCTCGCCATCCCCAGCTGATGGGCCAGGTCTTGAGTATCGTCTATCGTACACTCTCAACTCATCTGATCAAAAAAGCCGGTTACACCAAAGCCTCTGCACAAACTGGCTCAGTGACTCTTATCCAACGCTTTGGCTCCGCGCTAAATCTCAATGTCCACTACCACATGCTGTTTCTCGATGGTGTCTATGCCGAAGATGACTATGGCAAGCAACGCTTCCATCGTGTCAAGGCACCCACTTACGATGAGCTGAATACGCTCGCTCACACCCTCAGCCATCGCATCGCTCGCTGCATGGAAAAGCGTGGGATTTTGGAGCGTGATGCCGAGAATACGTGGTTGACACTGGAAGAGGGCGAAGACGATACGCTGACTCAATTACATGGTGCTTCGGTTACGTATCGCATTGCCGTCGGCCCCCAGCAAGGGCGCAAAGTCTTCACCCTGCAAACCTTGCCAGGGCGTGAGGATAAAGCCGACTCAAGCAGTCGAGTAGCCAACCATGCTGGTTTCTCGCTACACGCCGGTGTGATGGCCGAAGCGCATCAGCGGGATAAGCTTGAGCGCTTGTGTCGCTACATTAGTCGGCCAGCGGTTTCAGAAAAACGTCTGGCATTAACCGCCAATGGGCAGGTGCGTTACGAGCTCAAAACTCCGTACCGCAATGGCACCACCCATGTGATCTTCGAGCCGCTGGACTTCATCGCCAAACTCGCTGCGTTGGTACCTAAGCCGCGAGTCAACCTCACACGCTTCCACGGCGTCTTTGCACCGAACAGCAAACACCGAGTTCAAGTAACACCCGCCAAGCGGGGCAAGAAGCCCGACAAATCGGAAGGTCTCGATACTAACTGGCGTGACAAGAGTCCTGCAGAGCGCCACCGCGCCATGACCTGGATGCAACGCCTCAAGCGAGTCTTCAATATTGATATTGAAGTCTGCGAACACTGCGGCGGTCACGTCAAAGTGATTGCCAGCATCGAAGATCCGAAGGTCATTGAGCAGATTCTCAAGCATCTGAAACAGAAAACAGCCAAGGCGAATGCCGCCAAGCAGCGTGAGCTGCCACCAGAACGAGCGCCGCCACTGACTCCCAGCCTGTTCGATCCATCACAGAGTCGTCTCTTTGACTGACGACCCCAAATCCAACACTGCTCAACACTGCCAACTTTTAAACGGGGCGGTGGGGCAGTTTGTATCTCTCGAGCTATCAGGCTAGAGATTTTACCGCCAAATCGAACCTTATTAGAGCGGTTTAGGCTGGACCGGCAGTTAAAATTGGGGCTTGAGCGGTAAACGAGTGAGGGAATTTCAGGTAAGATACTTCGGATGAGGAGCAAAAAGGTGGTTTATACTTCCTATACCCCCATATTTTTGCTACAGTGAACCAAATTAAGATCATCTATTTACTAGGCCTCGCATTTGCGGGGTTTTTAATGCTGAATAAAAGGAAAACTTGATGGAATTGCCCAATATTATGCACCCGGTCGCGAAGCTGAGCACCGCATTAGCCGCTGCATTGATGCTGAGCGGGTGCATGCCCGGTGAAATCCGCCCGACGATTGGCCAGCAAATGGAAACTGGCGACCAACGGTTTGGCGATCTGGTTTTCCGCCAGCTCGCACCGAATGTCTGGCAGCACACTTCCTATCTCGACATGCCGGGTTTCGGGGCAGTCGCTTCCAACGGTTTGATCGTCAGGGATGGCGGCCGCGTGCTGGTGGTCGATACCGCCTGGACCGATGACCAGACCGCCCAGATCCTCAACTGGATCAAGCAGGAGATCAACCTGCCGGTCGCGCTGGCGGTGGTGACTCACGCGCATCAGGACAAGATGGGCGGTATGGACGCGCTGCATGCGGCGGGGATTGCGACTTATGCCAATGCGTTGTCGAACCAGCTTGCCCCGCAAGAGGGGATGGTTGCGGCGCAACACAGCCTGACTTTCGCCGCCAATGGCTGGGTCGAACCAGCAACCGCGCCCAACTTTGGCCCGCTCAAGGTATTTTACCCCGGCCCCGGCCACACCAGTGACAATATCACCGTTGGGATCGACGGCACCGACATCGCTTTTGGTGGCTGCCTGATCAAGGACAGCAAGGCCAAGTCGCTCGGCAATCTCGGTGATGCCGACACTGAGCACTACGCCGCGTCAGCGCGCGCGTTTGGTGCGGCGTTCCCCAAGGCCAGCATGATCGTGATGAGCCATTCCGCCCCCGATAGCCGCGCCGCAATCACTCATACGGCCCGCATGGCCGACAAGCTGCGCTGAGCCATGGCTGACCACGTCACCCCCAATCTGCCATCGCGCGATTTCGATGTGACAGAGGCGTTTTATGCGAAGCTGGGCTTTGCGACGAGTTGGAAGGATCGCGGCTGGATGATCCTGCAGCGCGGCGGTTTGCAGCTCGAATTCTTCCCCTATCCTGACCTCGACCCAGCTACGAGCATTGCCTGGTTGCTTCATGGGCAAAAGCTTGATGCGTGGGGCTTTGTAGGTATGGGGCTCATAATTGCTGCCTTTTTGCTCGCCCGATCCCCATCGTGGAAGTCGCTGCGGAGGCCGACGCCATGGTGACGGTGTTCGGCATTCTGAATCTCACCGAGGACTCCTTCTTCGATGAGAGCCGGCGGCTAGACCCCGCCGGCGCTGTCACCGCGGCGATCGAAATGCTGCGAGTCGGATCAGACGTCGTGGATGTCGGACCGGCCGCCAGCCATCCGGACGCGAGGCCTGTATCGCCGGCCGATGAGATCAGACGTATTGCGCCGCTCTTAGACGCCCTGTCCGATCAGATGCACCGTGTTTCAATCGACAGCTTCCAACCGGAAACCCAGCGCTATGCGCTCAAGCGCGGCGTGGGCTACCTGAACGATATCCAAGGATTTCCTGACCCTGCGCTCTATCCCGATATTGCTGAGGCGGACTGCAGGCTGGTGGTTATGCACTCAGCGCAGCGGGATGGCATCGCCACCCGCACCGGTCACCTTCGACCCGAAGACGCGCTCGACGAGATTGTGCGGTTCTTCGAGGCGCGGGTTTCCGCCTTGCGACGGAGCGGGGTCGCTGCCGACCGGCTCATCCTCGATCCGGGGATGGGATTTTTCTTGAGCCCCGCACCGGAAACATCGCTGCACGTGCTGTCGAACCTTCAAAAGCTGAAGTCGGCGTTGGGGCTTCCGCTATTGGTCTCGGTGTCGCGGAAATCCTTCTTGGGCGCCACCGTTGGCCTTCCTGTAAAGGATCTGGGTCCAGCGAGCCTTGCGGCGGAACTTCACGCGATCGGCAATGGCGCTGACTACGTCCGCACCCACGCGCCTGGAGATCTGCGAAGCGCAATCACCTTCTCGGAAACCCTCGCGAAATTTCGCAGTCGCGACGCCAGAGACCGAGGGTTAGATCATGCCTAGCATTCACCTTCCGGCCGCCCGCTAAATATCTCCTTTTGGGTTGTTAATAAAACATCCAATAAGTTGACTGTGCGTGAAAAAGAAAGTTTTGTGTGATGGCGTTGAAGATCGCACCGTTAAGCTCTTATGTGGGATGGTGCAGAGCTCGACGACTACCGATAAAACGCAACCGCCGCAAACAGACAAGAAAAAGCCCCAACTGATAACAGTTGGGGCTTCAGTATTGTGATTGGTGGAGCAATAGCACCCTGAACCCAAAACCTTCTCGCTCAACCGGTAGTGGCTGATAACAACTCGTGAGGGCTATTGCGGGTTAAGCATTTAGCGATGTCTAGGGCCAGACTGGACGTCTGAACGCAAGCCGCTGATACTGTACATAACCACAGTATCAGCGGAGGATACCCATGTCGCTGGCAAGGAACGCCACGGCGAGTCAATCGCCCACTCAAACAAACGGTTACGAACGCCACCAACCCGACCAGACGCTGCTCTACCAGCTGGTTGAGCAGCACTACCCAGCCTTCAAAGCCTCACTCGAAGCCCAAGGTCAACACCTGCCTCGCTACATCCAACAAGAATTCAACGACCTCCTCCAATGTGGCCGTCTGGAGTATGGTTTCATGCGGGTTCGCTGCGAGGATTGTCATCACGAGCGTCTGGTCGCCTTCAGCTGTAAACGACGCGGCTTTTGCCCTAGCTGCGGTGCCCGCCGGATGGCCGAGAGTGCGGCGCTGCTGATAGACGAAGTCTTCCCCAAGGAGCCCATTCGCCAGTGGGTGCTCAGCTTTCCTTTCCAGCTACGCTTTTTGCTGGCTCGCCATCCCCAGCTGATGGGCCAGGTCTTGAGTATCGTCTATCGTACACTCTCAACTCATCTGATCAAAAAAGCCGGTTACACCAAAGCCTCTGCACAAACTGGCTCAGTGACTCTTATCCAACGCTTTGGCTCCGCGCTAAATCTCAATGTCCACTACCACATGCTGTTTCTCGATGGTGTCTATGCCGAAGATGACTATGGCAAGCAACGCTTCCATCGTGTCAAGGCACCCACTTACGATGAGCTGAATACGCTCGCTCACACCCTCAGCCATCGCATCGCTCGCTGCATGGAAAAGCGTGGGATTTTGGAGCGTGATGCCGAGAATACGTGGTTGACACTGGAAGAGGGCGAAGACGATACGCTGACTCAATTACATGGTGCTTCGGTTACGTATCGCATTGCCGTCGGCCCCCAGCAAGGGCGCAAAGTCTTCACCCTGCAAACCTTGCCAGGGCGTGAGGATAAAGCCGACTCAAGCAGTCGAGTAGCCAACCATGCTGGTTTCTCGCTACACGCCGGTGTGATGGCCGAAGCGCATCAGCGGGATAAGCTTGAGCGCTTGTGTCGCTACATTAGTCGGCCAGCGGTTTCAGAAAAACGTCTGGCATTAACCGCCAATGGGCAGGTGCGTTACGAGCTCAAAACTCCGTACCGCAATGGCACCACCCATGTGATCTTCGAGCCGCTGGACTTCATCGCCAAACTCGCTGCGTTGGTACCTAAGCCGCGAGTCAACCTCACACGCTTCCACGGCGTCTTTGCACCGAACAGCAAACACCGAGTTCAAGTAACACCCGCCAAGCGGGGCAAGAAGCCCGACAAATCGGAAGGTCTCGATACTAACTGGCGTGACAAGAGTCCTGCAGAGCGCCACCGCGCCATGACCTGGATGCAACGCCTCAAGCGAGTCTTCAATATTGATATTGAAGTCTGCGAACACTGCGGCGGTCACGTCAAAGTGATTGCCAGCATCGAAGATCCGAAGGTCATTGAGCAGATTCTCAAGCATCTGAAACAGAAAACAGCCAAGGCGAATGCCGCCAAGCAGCGTGAGCTGCCACCAGAACGAGCGCCGCCACTGACTCCCAGCCTGTTCGATCCATCACAGAGTCGTCTCTTTGACTGACGACCCCAAATCCAACACTGCTCAACACTGCCAACTTTTAAACGGGGCGGTGGGGCAGTTTGTATCTCTCGAGCTATCAGGCTAGAGATTTTACCGCCAAATCGAACCTTATTAGAGCGGTTTAGGCTGGACCGGCAGTTAAAATTGGGGCTTGAGCGGTAAACGAGTGAGGGAATTTCAGGTAAGATACTTCGGATGAGGAGCAAAAAGGTGGTTTATACTTCCTATACCCCTGGATGGACGAACAAGCCATTAAGCAGTGGCATTGCCTGGTCCACCATGGCCGCCGAGGGAGAGGTTTCCACTACAGTGACACCGCCATTGAGACGGCCCTGATGCTAAAAGGCTTGTTCAAGTTGCCGCTGCGGGCGCTAGAAGGCTTCATTAACTCGTTGTTCCAACTGATGGCGGTGCCTTTGCAGTCGCCGGACTATAGCTGTATCAGCAAGCGCGCCAAGACCGTCGACATCAAGTACCGCCTCCCCAGCCAAGGCCCGGTGGCTCACTTGGTCATTGATGCCACCGGCCTCAAGGTCTATGGCGAAGGCGAATGGAAAATTCGCAAACACGGCAAGGAGAAGCGACGAGTGTGGCGCAAGCTCCACTTGGCGGTGGATGCCACAACCCATGCGGTCATCGCTGCCGAAGTCAGCCTGGAGACGGTGGCGGATAACGAGGTGTTACCGACGTTGCTCAACCCCTTACGACGCAAGATAAAACAGGTCAGCGCCGATGGTGCGTATGACACCAAGGCCTGTCATGCGCTACTGAAGAAAAAGGGGGCGAAAGCCACCATACCGCCGAGAAAAAATGCGGCACCGTGGGAGGAAGGCCATCCCCGCAACGAGGCGGTGACGGCGCTCAAGGCCGGTGAACTGAAGCAATGGAAGAAAGACTCCGGCTATCACCAGCGCTCGATAGCCGAGACCGCCATGTACCGGTTCAAGCAACTCATCGGGCCAACGCTGAGCCTGCGGAACTACAACGCCCAGGTGGGCGAAATCCTGGCTGGCGTGAAGGTGATGAACAAGCTGATAGGGCTTGGTATGCCTGTTCGCCAGCCAGTGAATTGAGTGGTATCAACGGGTTGGGGAACGGCCATCCAGCGACGGATTTGGTCAACAACGCCGATAACACCTCGAAATCGGAGTTTATATGGCTTCGTGGGGGAGTTATGTGTTTGAGCTTTGTCGCATTAACGCGAATCAGGGGTTGACGGCAGAAATGGACTGGAATTACACTTCTTAGAGTCGGCGTTGCCGGAAAATTCTGATTGGATTAGTTGTTCGGGGTGCGAAAACAGTCGTAGTTCGGGGGAAAAACCGAATTTTGACCCGAAACCGCAAAAAACCCGAAATGACAGTTCCTATCAAATACTTAACTTGTAGGTTCTTTCAAATGGATAAGAATGATGTTGTTAAGAAGATACTTGAATCAAAAAAGTACGAAAACCTTGATTCAGATATTGTTGAAAAGGTTGTTTCCATTTCTGAGAAGAAATATAAATTAAAGGAAGTTGAGAATTATTCTAAAAAGAAATTGCATCAAATATGGGGGTCTTACTATTCTGCCTATCCTAATTGGGATAAATTATTAAAAAAGTACAATCAGGGGCAGTTATCAATAGAAGATTTACTAAAGATTCATTCTTCGACGAATGAAAGAGTCGCAACATTAAATGACTTTTACACTTATGTATTTGGAAATATCAAACATGTCTCATCTATTTTAGATTTTGGTTGTGGCTTCAATCCATTAGCTTTATACCAATGGAATGAAAATGAAAAAATAATATATCATGCATACGATATTGATAGAGCTGAGATAGCTTTTTTGAGTAGCATTATTGGGAAGTTAAAGACGACGATAAAGTATAGGTTTTTGAATAAAGAGAGTGATGTCTACAAAGGTACTTATGATGTAGTATTCCTTTTAAAGATGCTTCCTGTGCTAAAACAGCAAGATGTAAATATCTTGGATTTCCTACAGCTTTTTCATACTCAAAACTTTGTAATATCTTTTCCAATAAAGTCTTTATCTGGAAAGGAGAAGGGAATGGAAGAGAATTACCAGCTATGGTTTGAATCTTTTACAAAAGGTTGGATAAAAATCCTTGATTCGAAGGTTATAGGGAATGAGTTAGTATATATTACTAGTGGATTTCAGAAATAACTCCGCCTCCAAGGCACTCATTTTCTTGGAAAAGTACTAAACTCTGTCCAACGGCTGGAGCCCATTGTGGTGCAGAAAATTCAAATATATATCCATTTTCATTCTGGGTTACTTTTACTGGTGTATCCTGACTTCTATAACGGATAGATGCTGTATAGTTATTATTAAGTAATGAAGTTTCGTTTATCAAGTGCAATTCTGAAACACTTACTATGTTTTTCCAAAGTTTTGGATTATCTTTTCCTTGGACAACATAGAGGATATTTTGAGGAAAAGATAGGTTTCAACTACAGTTTAGAAGGTTAAAAACAAATGCATGCATGGCTCAAAAGCAATCTAGGGAAGGTGCGAATAAGCGGGGAAATTCTTCTCGGCTGACTCAGTCATTTCATTTTTTCCTGTTTGAGCCGTTTTTTCTCCCGTAAATGCACTGTATACCGATATGGGCAGGGCGAAGCGCTAAAGTACAACAATCTTATTGTTAGCTATTGTCTTGGCGTTCCAGAAAATCTTTAAACTCAATAGTATAAAGCCGTAACAGCACCATGGTTAACGCAAAAATAATTGGCCCATAAATCAAACCAATTAAACCAAAGAGTTGCAAACCACCTGAGGTATCCCCAGAAATTCTGTAGTTAAAATAAAATGTTAGTTGATTGGGGAACATTCATGGCGGTTCCTGATCTGATCATTCGCCAAAACTCCCACACCGCGGATGCTCACCATGAATGTAAAAGCTATGCTCGCTGATTTCCTCACCTTTGTCACGCCAAAATCAATGCATAAAGCCCGATTTTCGGTTTTGCTAGATGCGGTAACCGCCCTGGCAAAGGATGCGTGTTGCACCGTTACTGCGATTGGCCGGGCGATGCCTGGCTCTTCAGATAAGGTCAGTATCAAACGGGCAGATCGTCTACTCAATAATCCTAACCTGCAACGAGAGCTGCCATTGATTTATGCTGCGCTGACGGCTTCTATTGTTGGCCATAAAACTAAGCCGATGATTTTGGTTGACTGGAGCAATGCCGATACTGCCAAGCGACACTTTATCCTGCGTGCCAGCATTGCCGCTGACGGTAGAGCGTTGACTCTGCTACAGAAGATTGCCGCCGCAGAAGATTATACCTGCCCACACCTACACGGGGCGTTTTTAAAGCAGCTTAAAGCCATGCTACCCAAGGACTGTAAGCCCGTAATTGTCACTGACGCGGGGTTTAAAGTTCCATGGCTGAAACAAGTGCGTAAGCTGGGATGGCATTATGTAGCTAGAGTTCGAGGCAATGTGAAGCTTAAATTGGCAGAGCAGGACAAGTTTATCAGTGTTAATCAGCTTTATCGGCAAGCGAAGAAGGATCCAAAAAGTGTAGGAAAAATCATGCTTGCCCAAACACAACACTATGAAACGCAGGCCGTCCTGGTTGGCAAAGGTTATAAGCTATTGAAACGCGATAAAAATAAGACGTATAAGGAACCATGGTTGTTGGTGTCATCCTTAGCTGACTGCCATGGGTATGCGGATAAAATTGCTAAGTGCTACAGTAGCCGAATGCAAATTGAAGAAAGCTTCCGTGATCAGAAAAGTCACCGCTATGGCCTGGGTAGCGATTTGCATGGTACCAAGAAGAAATCTCGCTTAGAGATACTGCTACTACTGGCCGCATTGGTTAATTGGTTTCATTACCTGCTAGGTAGCGCAGCGGAGAAAGCGGGTTTGCACCTGCGTTATCAAGCTAACACCGTTAAAAATAGGCGGGTATTGGCCCTGAATTTCCTTGGGATATTACTTTGCAAAGAACCCAAACAGCGAATACGCAGGCAATATTATCAGCAGGGACTTAAACAAATACTACAGTGGGTGGTTCAGTGGGACTGGGCAGTAATCAAACAGGCTGATAGCTGATTGTATGAATGGAAATTTTGTGGGGATCCCTCAGGTTGTCTAGACTTCTTTTAACAGTAAAGTTATCATAAAACTGAATTTTATTTTTTAGGTAAGTTTATGCATTCTATCCGCATTCGTTAAGACACAACTATTTGCATAGTGACACTATTTTATAATGGTGGGCTTTTGTTGTGTCTTTAAGAATATATGCGGATATATAAAGTAAAAGTATGCTTAATTTATAAGTATGCTTTTAGTGCATAGTTTCCAGTTATAACTTAATTGACTAGCTATTTGTCCACCCTGTGGATGAATAGCTTTTTTTTTGGGAGGACACTGTGATGCTAGCTTTTGTTTTCACCTAAATCCTGTTTGCTGCATAAAAAATTTCAAGAGCTAAACAGGAGTAAATAAAAATGAGTTTAATTATTAAAGCGAGAAACATACGCTTGGATTATGCTGGGCGTGATGTTTTGGATATTGATGAATTGGAAATTCACTCTTATGACCGTATTGGTCTTGTGGGTGATAACGGAGCAGGAAAGAGTAGTTTACTCAAAGTACTTAATGGCGAAATTGTTTTAGCCGAAGCGACATTACAGCGTTTTGGTGATTTTGCACATATCAGCCAACTGGGCGGAATCGAAATAGAAACGGTCGAAGACCGGGCAATGTTATCTCGCCTTGGTGTTTCCAATGTACAAAACGACACAATGAGTGGCGGAGAGGAAACTCGTGCAAAAATTGCTGCCGCATTTTCCCAACAAGTACATGGCATTCTAGCGGATGAACCAACCAGCCACCTTGATCTCAATGGAATAGATCTACTTATTGGTCAACTTAAAGCATTTGATGGAGCATTACTTGTTATCAGTCATGACCGATATTTTCTTGATATGGTTGTAGACAAGATATGGGAGTTAAAAGACGGTAAAATTACGGAATATTGGGGTGGTTACTCGGATTACTTGCGTCAAAAAGAAGAAGAGCGACAACACCAAGCCGTAGAATATGAGCTGATGATGAAGGAACGGGAGCGATTAGAATCTGCTGTGCAAGAAAAACGCCAGCAAGCTAATCGATTAGACAATAAGAAAAAAGGAGAAAAATCCAAAAACTCTACCGAAAGTGCTGGACGACTTGGGCATGCAAAAATGACTGGCACCAAGCAAAGAAAACTGTATCAGGCAGCTAAGAGTATGGAAAAGCGTTTGGCTGCATTAGAAGATATTCAAGCACCAGAGCATTTGCGTTCTATTCGTTTTCGTCAAAGTTCAGCCCTAGAACTGCACAATAAGTTCCCGATTACGGCAGATGGTCTGAGCTTAAAATTTGGTAGCCGTACTATCTTTGATGACGCTAACTTTATAATACCGCTTGGCGCTAAAGTCGCTATAACTGGATCGAATGGAACAGGGAAAACGTCCTTGTTAAAAATGATATCAGAACGTGCTGATGGATTAACCATATCTCCAAAAGCTGAAATTGGCTACTTTACACAAACAGGATATAAATTTAACACGCATAAATCTGTGCTCTCCTTTATGCAGGAAGAGTGCGAGTACACAGTTGCGGAAATTCGTGCAGTATTGGCTTCAATGGGGATCGGAGCGAATGATATTCAAAAAAACTTATCCGACTTATCGGGAGGTGAAATCATCAAACTGCTTTTATCCAAAATGCTTTTAGGAAAATATAATATTTTGCTTATGGATGAACCAGGAAACTATCTTGACCTAAAAAGTATTGCCGCATTAGAAACAATGATGAAGTCCTATGCAGGAACTATTATCTTCGTATCTCATGACAAGCAATTGGTCGATAATATTGCTGACATTATCTACGAGATCAAAGACCACAAAATCATCAAGACTTTTGAGAGAGATTGTTAATGATAGCCAATCTAATCCGAACATTAATTATTGAACTCTTTAAAGGAAATTAAAAATGACAATTCAAGATATTCAATCACTTGCTGAAGCACACGGCTTGTTGCTTACGGACAAAATGAATTTCAATGAAATGGGCATTGATTTTAAGGTCGTTTTTGCTCTTGATACAAAGGGGCAACAATGGTTGCTGCGTATTCCTCGTCGTGATGGCATGAGGGAACAAATCAAGAAAGAAAAACGCATTTTAGAATTGGTAAAAAAACATCTTTCTGTAGAGGTTCCTGATTGGAGAATTTCATCTACAGAATTAGTGGCTTATCCCATACTTAAAGATAATCCTGTTTTAAATTTGGATGCTGAAACCTATGAAATAATTTGGAATATGGACAAAGATAGCCCGAAATACATAACATCTTTGGCAAAAACCTTATTTGAAATCCATAGTATTCCTGAAAAAGAAGTTCGGGAAAATGATTTGAAAATTATGAAACCTTCAGATTTAAGACCTGAAATAGCAAACAATTTGCAGTTAGTAAAATCTGAAATTGGTATAAGTGAGCAATTGGAAACCCGCTACAGAAAATGGTTGGATAATGATGTTCTATGGGCAGATTTCACCCAATTTATACATGGCGATTTATATGCTGGGCATGTACTAGCTTCAAAGGATGGAGCTGTTTCAGGCGTTATTGATTGGTCAACAGCCCATATAGATGACCCAGCGATTGATTTTGCTGGGCATGTAACTTTGTTTGGAGAAGAAAGCCTCAAAACTCTAATCATCGAGTATGAAAAACTAGGGGGTAAAGTTTGGAATAAACTATATGAACAGACTTTAGAAAGAGCAGCGGCCTCTCCTTTGATGTATGGTTTATTTGCCTTAGAAACTCAAAATGAAAGCCTTATCGTTGGAGCAAAAGCTCAGTTGGGAGTTATATAATTTAAAAATATGATTGCTGAGAACTGCCTTGTTTTGAAACTTGGTTGGCTTTAATTAGTTTTTAGTATTCTTTATAGAAAATGCCTCGATCAAGGGGCATTTCTAACAATCATTTAACATAAAATTTCTTATACGAAATGCTTGATATTTCTCTTTAAATATCATTATATTAACGTAAGCCGTTCTGGAGTATAGGGCACCAGAACGGCTTTTTATTGATTATTCATGTTCCACGATCACTAATTGAGCGATGTTCCACGGTTTTATTCAGTTTTAATAAACATCATCCGGTTTTTTGAGGAGTCATTATTTCAAGTGCTTGCACTGAAATTGGCTCTTCAAAAAACTGGAGTCTTGGCTAACCATATGGAAGGAAAAAGCGGCTTAGGAAGCCTCTCTTCTTCTGTTCTGGTTCAACATGCTCCGGGATAGGAATACGCTTATTGTCTTGCTGAGGAGTAGTCAATTCGTCATAGTTCGTTGCTAGTTCCGACCGAGGATCCGTTGCTATATCCTGTTTAAAGCTCTGATCGGTAAAGGTAGTCATATTGGCTTTTGGTGCTTCTAGTAAGCGCTGCATAGCTTCAATCTGTTCTTGATAAAACGATTCACGTTCTAAAGATTGATTTTCTCTCTGTATTGCCTGATTTAATTGTTTTTCCAGTATGTCAACTTGACGTTTTAGTAAGTCAACTTCTGTCAAGTTTTGACTGTTAATTGATTGACTTTGATTGACTGTATCCTCTTTTTTTTGTGGTTCCCCAAAAACTCTTAGGGCCTCTGAAAAGTCAATTAATCCATCAGATCCTTTAGATAAATTTCCTTTGTTTATATGTGCATATATGGCTTGTCTTGAATATCCATAAAGCTTAGCTAACTCTGAAACTGACAGTTTTTTCATTATGTAAACCAGTTTTCAACTTGTGTTAATACCTGACTGTTAACTTAACAATTTCAATTAACAATGTCATTGAAATCCTAATTTTCTGAGTAAAGGAAGTAATTCCTTAAATTTCTCTGCATCTTGCAGCATGGCAGCTATACGTACAGCAAACTGCTGATAGCTTTCTGTGCCTTGTGAATATTTACTCATCTCAGGAAGCTCTGAGAGCTTGTTGGCGAATAGATGGCGTTGTTTATCTGTTATTTTTGAAAAGAGGTCTAATGTATTCGGATCTCTTTTAGATTCGACTGAATGCGTGGCTGATTTTTTCTGTTTAAAGCTAAATGAAAAACCAGTAATAGATCTACCTGTTTTATGCTGTTCAACTTTGACAATAATATCGGTATGTTCATTTACTTGTTTTAATGCAATGTCTAAAACATATTTTTTAAAATCATACATTCGTTTGTATTCAGTCTCGAGTACACCTATTTTTTGTCTAAAATCATACATAGTTATGAGAGGCGTTTTTCCAGTACTACGCCATGCAATCAATATTTCATATAAACGAACAGCATAAGCACTTGTTAAATTACTTATTTGTTGTATTTCATACTTTGTAAATTGTTCTTCTAACCTAGTAATTAAAGGCACAATAGCAGGGGCAAAAATAAGTCTAACGACAGCTTCATTATCAATATAAGCCACCTCGCTCACCCATCTTGATTTGTGATTAATAGTGTTACCTTTTTCACTAAGACTCTGATAACTGAATTGTCTTGCAAACAAGTCATCGCAAGCATCTTTTAACGCCTGATAAGCCGTATTTCGATGTACACGGCACTGTTGCAAATAGTCGGTGGTGATAAACTTATCATCCCCTTTTGCTGATGGAGCTGCACATGAACCCATTCAAAGGCCGGCATTTTCAGCGTGACATCATTCTGTGGGCCGTACGCTGGTACTGCAAATACGGCATCAGTTACCGTGAGCTGCAGGAGATGCTGGCTGAACGCGGAGTGAATGTCGATCACTCCACGATTTACCGCTGGGTTCAGCGTTATGCGCCTGAAATGGAAAAACGGCTGCGCTGGTACTGGCGTAACCCTTCCGATCTTTGCCCGTGGCACATGGATGAAACCTACGTGAAGGTCAATGGCCGCTGGGCGTATCTGTACCGGGCCGTCGACAGCCGGGGCCGCACTGTCGATTTTTATCTCTCCTCCCGTCGTAACAGCAAAGCTGCATACCGGTTTCTGGGTAAAATCCTCAACAACGTGAAGAAGTGGCAGATCCCGCGATTCATCAACACGGATAAAGCGCCCGCCTATGGTCGCGCGCTTGCTCTGCTCAAACGCGAAGGCCGGTGCCCGTCTGACGTTGAACACCGACAGATTAAGTACCGGAACAACGTGATTGAATGCGATCATGGCAAACTGAAACGGATAATCAACGCCACGCTGGGATTTAAATCCATGAAGACGGCTTACGCCACCATCAAAGGTATTGAGGTGATGCGTGCACTACGCAAAGGCCAGGCCTCAGCATTTTATTATGGTGATCCCCTGGGCGAAATGCGCCTGGTAAGCAGAGTTTTTGAAATGTAAGGCCTTTGAATAAGACAAAAGGCTGCCTCATCGCTAACTTTGCAACAGTGCCCTTTTATATACCCGGAGCTGGATAAGCAACGAACGTCCTGGCCTGCTTTTCGATCTGGCGACAGGGTGGCTTATGCAACATCGTATTATTCTCCCCGGAGCCACTACGCTGACCCGGTTGATTTCAGAGGTAAGGGAAAAGGCGACGTTGCGCCTGTGGAACAAACTGGCACTGATACCGTCAGCCGAACAGCGTTCACAGCTGGAGATGCTGCTGGGGCCAACTGATTGCAGCCGCCTGTCTTTACTGGAATCACTGAAAAAGGGCCCTGTGACCATCAGTGGTCCGGCGTTTAATGAAGCAATTGAACGCTGGAAAACTCTGAACGATTTTGGCCTGCATGCTGAAAACCTGAGTACACTCCCGGCTGTGCGCCTGAAAAATCTCGCACGTTATGCTGGTATGACTTCGGTGTTCAATATTGCCAGGATGTCACCGCAGAAAAGGATGGCGGTTCTGGTTGCCTTTGTCCTTGCATGGGAAACGCTGGCGCTGGATGATGCATTGGACGTTCTGGACGCCATGCTGGCCGTTATCATCCGTGACGCCAGAAAGATTGGGCAGAAAAAACGGCTCCGCTCGCTGAAGGATCTGGATAAATCTGCATTGGCGCTCGCCAGCGCATGTTCGTACCTGCTGAAAGAAGAAACACCGGACGAATCGATTCGTGCTGAGGTGTTCAGCTACATCCCAAGGCAAAAGCTGGCTGAAATCATCACGCTTGTCCGTGAAATTGCCCGGCCCTCAGACGATAATTTTCATGAAGAAATGGTGGAGCAGTACGGGCGCGTTCGTCGTTTCCTGCCCCATCTGCTGAATACCGTTAAATTTTCATCCGCACCTGCCGGGGTTACCACTCTGAATGCCTGTGACTACCTCAGCCGGGAGTTCAGCTCACGGCGGCAGTTTTTTGACGACGCACCAACGGAAATTATCAGTCGGTCATGGAAACGGCTGGTGATTAACAAGGAAAAACATATCACCCGCAGGGGATACACGCTCTGCTTTCTCAGTAAACTGCAGGATAGTCTGAGGCGGAGGGATGTCTACGTTACCGGCAGTAACCGGTGGGGAGATCCTCGTGCAAGATTACTACAGGGTGCTGACTGGCAGGCAAACCGGATTAAGGTTTATCGTTCTTTGGGGCACCCGACAGACCCGCAGGAAGCAATAAAATCTCTGGGTCATCAGCTTGATAGTCGTTACAGACAGGTTGCTGCACGTCTTTGCGAAAATGAGGCTGTCGAACTCGATGTTTCTGGCCCGAAGCCCCGGTTGACAATTTCTCCCCTCGCCAGTCTTGATGAGCCGGACAGTCTGAAACGACTGAGCAAAATGATCAGTGATCTACTCCCTCCGGTGGATTTAACGGAGTTGCTGCTCGAAATTAACGCCCATACCGGATTTGCTGATGAGTTTTTCCATGCTAGTGAAGCCAGTGCCAGAGTTGATGATCTGCCCGTCAGCATCAGCGCCGTGCTGATGGCTGAAGCCTGCAATATCGGTCTGGAACCACTGATCAGATCAAATGTTCCTGCACTGACCCGACACCGGCTGAACTGGACAAAAGCGAACTATCTGCGGGCTGAAACTATCACCAGCGCTAATGCCAGACTGGTTGATTTTCAGGCAACGCTGCCACTGGCACAGATATGGGGTGGAGGAGAAGTGGCATCTGCAGATGGAATGCGCTTTGTTACGCCAGTCAGAACAATCAATGCCGGACCGAACCGCAAATACTTTGGTAATAACAGAGGGATCACCTGGTACAACTTTGTGTCCGATCAGTATTCCGGCTTTCATGGCATCGTTATACCGGGGACGCTGAGGGACTCTATCTTTGTGCTGGAAGGTCTTCTGGAACAGGAGACCGGGCTGAATCCAACCGAAATTATGACCGATACAGCAGGTGCCAGCGAACTTGTCTTTGGCCTTTTCTGGCTGCTGGGATACCAGTTTTCTCCACGCCTGGCTGATGCCGGTGCTTCGGTTTTCTGGCGAATGGACCATGATGCCGACTATGGCGTGCTGAATGATATTGCCAGAGGGCAATCAGATCCCCGAAAAATAGTCCTTCAGTGGGACGAAATGATCCGGACCGCTGGCTCCCTGAAGCTGGGCAAAGTACAGGTTTCAGTGCTGGTCCGTTCATTGCTGAAAAGTGAACGTCCTTCCGGACTGACTCAGGCAATCATTGAAGTGGGGCGCATCAACAAAACGCTGTATCTGCTTAATTATATTGATGATGAAGATTACCGCCGGCGCATTCTGACCCAGCTTAATCGGGGAGAAAGTCGCCATGCCGTTGCCAGAGCCATCTGTCACGGTCAAAAAGGTGAGATAAGAAAACGATATACCGACGGTCAGGAAGATCAACTGGGCACACTGGGGCTGGTCACTAACGCCGTCGTGTTATGGAACACTATTTATATGCAGGCAGCCCTGGATCATCTCCGGGCGCAGGGTGAAACACTGAATGATGAAGATATCGCACGCCTCTCCCCGCTTTGCCACGGACATATCAATATGCTCGGCCATTATTCCTTCACGCTGGCAGAACTGGTGACCAAAGGACATCTGAGACCATTAAAAGAGGCGTCAGAGGCAGAAAACGTTGCTTAACGTGAGTTTTCGTTCCACTGAGCGTCAGACCCCTACTAGCGGCCCCAGGCAGCAGGTCGATGCAAGAATGGCGGCCAGCCCGCCGGCGAAGAGCGCACCGCGCCCGTTTTGTGGTTCAGACATACGTTGGCCCTTTTGAATTTGGATTGGATAGCGTAACCTTACTTCCGTACTCATGTACGGAGTCAAGCGATATGGAAAATAATTTGGAAAACCTGACCATTGGCGTTTTTGCCAAGGCGGCCGGGGTCAACGTGGAGACAATCCGCTTCTATCAGCGCAAGGGCCTGTTGCGGGAACCGGACAAGCCTTACGGCAGCATCCGCCGCTATGGGGAGGCGGACGTGGTTCGGGTGAAATTCGTGAAATCGGCACAGCGGCTGGGGTTCAGTCTGGACGAGATTGCCGAGCTGTTGCGGCTCGACGATGGCACCCACTGCGAGGAGGCCAGCAGCCTGGCCGAACACAAGCTCAAGGACGTGCGCGAGAAGATGGCCGACTTGGCGCGCATGGAAACCGTGCTGTCTGAACTCGTGTGCGCCTGCCATGCACGAAAGGGGAATGTTTCCTGCCCGTTGATCGCGTCACTACAGGGCGAAGCAGGCCTGGCAAGGTCAGCTATGCCTTAGCGTGCTTTATTTAATGAGATGGTCACTCCCTCCTTCCCGGTACTATGCTGAGGACAGGCTTTCATTCGGAGAACTATCATGGAAAACATTGCGCTCATTGGTATCGATCTGGGTAAAAACTCTTTCCATATTCATTGCCAGGATCGTCGCGGGAAGGCTGTTTACCGTAAAAAATTTACCCGGCCAAAGTTGATCGAATTTTTGGCGACATGCCCCGCTACAACCATCGCAATGGAAGCCTGTGGCGGTTCTCACTTTATGGCACGCAAGTTGGAAGAGTTGGGGCATTCCCCAAAGCTGATATCACCACAATTTGTCCGCCCGTTCGTTAAAAGCAATAAAAACGACTTTGTCGACGCCGAAGCTATTTGTGAAGCTGCATCGCGTCCGTCTATGCGTTTTGTGCAGCCCAGAACGGAATCTCAGCAGGCAATGCGGGCTCTGCATCGTGTCCGTGAATCCCTGGTTCAGGATAAGGTGAAAACAACCAATCAAATGCATGCTTTTCTGCTGGAATTTGGCATTAGCGTTCCCCGAGGAGCTGCCGTTATTAGCCGACTGAGTACCATTCTTGAGGATAATAGTTTGCCTCTTTACCTCAGCCAGTTATTGCTGAAATTACAACAGCATTATCACTATCTTGTTGAGCAGATTAAAGATCTGGAATCCCAGTTGAAACGAAAGTTGGACGAAGATGAGGTTGGACAGCGCTTGCTGAGCATTCCCTGCGTCGGAACACTGACAGCGAGTACTATTTCAACTGAGATTGGCGACGGGAAGCAGTACGCCAGCAGCCGTGACTTTGCGGCGGCAACAGGGCTTGTACCTCGGCAGTACAGCACGGGAGGTAGGACGACATTGCTGGGAATTAGTAAGCGAGGTAATAAAAAGATCCGAACTTTGTTGGTTCAGTGTGCCAGGGTATTCATACAAAAACTGGAACACCAGTCTGGCAAATTGGCCGATTGGGTCAGGGATTTACTGTGCCGGAAAAGCAACTTTGTCGTCACTTGTGCTCTGGCAAACAAGCTGGCCAGAATAGCCTGGGCCCTAACGGCACGACAGCAAACTTATGTAGCATAACGGCAGAAATACACCGGTTTAAAGAATTACTGATCTGGTTTTGCGAATACTGATATTGATGATACTAACGGCCCACCGGCCTGTTGAGGAACCTGTAAAACGGAAAGGCTCATTGAAGCCGTATATTTTCTGGAGGTTCATCAGGCGCGGAACTCATCAAGGCGCGGGAATAAAATCCCATTCAGACGCCGGATAGATTCAAGCAAGCCAACTTGTCGTCAAAATCGGTGTTGCAAAAACGGGAGTGACCATAGATTCCGTTTTCTGAGACGACCCCTTGTAGGATTGGCTGTATCTGGGGACACTATAACCGTCAAAGAAGCCGGTTTGGTGTTGGTCATTGGGGTTATCCTGTGGATCTATGGTATAATCTTAACCAAGGTCAGCAATTCCTAAGGGGGTCAAATGGACGCTTTCACATTAGGCATGTTGGGGTTGCTCATTTTTTTCACTGTCGTCACTGGCGGCAGTCTGTATCTCTACCATGAGAAACAGAAGGAAAAAAAGCATCACAACGCCTAAAGAGTAACTGCGACAATGAACGTAAAGGCCAGCAATAGCTGGCCTTTTTTTATACTTGCAGTTTGAGGTGTTACATGTCACGATAAGGTAAGTGTGACATGTAACGGAAAAGGTGATTTTTTGAAAGTATCCAATGAAGATGCTCAGGCTACGGCGATCTATCTCCTCAGAGCTGCTTCGCGCCCAGCTTTCTGGCGTGACGTCCCATTCGATAAGAAACTTGAAGCCGTGGACAGCCTGAACAGCATAGGGCGATCACCATCAGAACTCACTGAATGGATTAATAAATACCTGACAGCAGAGCAAATCAATAAACTCGGGACATCAATTAGGCAACGTCGCAGAAGGGGATATGGTGTTGGTAAAAGCATAACTATAAGCGATAAAGCCCACAGGATTTTGAAGCGGTTGTCAGAAGTCGATGGTTGCAGTTTGTCAGAAGTGATCGAGAAACGCCTAGCCCGAGCTTATAAAAATACATGGGACCATAAATAGAGTGACACTAGGGGTTGCATTTTTAAAACCCGTGATAGCATCTAAATGAACCCAAACGAATAGGGGGGCTGGCGGCGATGCCGACCATTATCCCGACAATGGAGAAATAGACCATGATGACATTGACTACCGTCTCGAAGAAAACTTCAAATAATTCAGCCCTTGTATTCTGGCGCGTTGGTACAAAACGGAAAGGCATCCTTGATGTCCATATTGATTTTGACCACGAAGAAGCGGATCTTTTGGCTGAGCTCGTAGCCATTCGCTATCTGGCGCTGGACAAACAGGTTTTTTGCAGAGAGCCAGGTGCTGGTGCTGGTTACAAGCTGGTGGTATCCAAAGGTGCAATCAAGAAGCTGGCGCTGGGCAAATCCACCAAGGCTTTTGCTTTCAAGTTTGCGGCTTGCCTCACTGGGCGTTTAAAGGGCGCTACTATTGAAGTCTCGCAGAGCATGGAGTTTATGGATGAGCCGGGAGAGGGCAACATTGAGCTCCTCGATGTGGACAAGCAAGCCTATACCCAGACCCATGACGAAATATCTACACCTGCCATTGGCCCCGTCCTGGTTACTCAACATGCCATCGATCAGTATCAGGCCCGGATAACCTCTGGAGACCCTAAAAAACCGTGGGCCTCACTTGTTGGCCGCCTCCAGCATCCAGAGTTACAGGTTCAGCCCTTTGACGAGAAAGTGGCTCGCCATAAAGCCAGAAAGTATGGCCGCGTAGATAACGTGGAAGTCTGGGGCCATAGAGATTCCAAGTTCAAGTACCTGATGGTGATCAACGACGACAACCAAAAACGTGTTCTTGTCACAGTGTTTGAGCGAAATGAGTAACCTGCTTCTCATTTGTTCTGAATACACAACCTCTCCAAATCACGTATTCATACCCTAAAAGGGCAATAACGCAGTCGTTGATAACGACTCTCCCACCTGAAAATAGCTCCAGCATAAAAACTGGAGCTGTAAATGAGATCGAGACCTTCCCTTTTACTGATGCGAAACCTGCGGTCATTGGCCGTTGTGGTGCTCGCAACTTTGCCATGCGTTGCTTTTGCACAATGGCGGGTTGTAGCCGTGAGCACCGAAGTAGACAAAATGCGCTTCAACACCATCATAGACGCGCATTCCTTCATGAAGAATTATCGCTCTGGTGAGGAGCAAGGGAAGGGAACGCCAGTTGGGGATGCGCTTTATCCGGTTGCCAGTTATGGTGATGGCCGTTATGTCTCCAGGATCTGTTTTAAGTATCTAGGTGCTACTGGCGATTATGACCCCACTACCTGCACTGGCGACCCAGCTACGGTCTACTGGCGCTCAACCTATGTTCTGCCGGGTGAGATGGATAAAACACCGTTCCTGGACAGGGATCTCGGCTTACCAACAACGACCATGTGTGTAGGGAACCCTATCCATCTTGGCACCGGCAACAAGTTCCAGGCTGAACTGGATTATCAAAGCGGAGGCTCCGACCCTTTCACATTCACCAGATACTACAATAGCCACCTTCCTGATGAAGAGCTCGGCGGCTGGCGGCATACCTACTCGCGGAGCGTCGAGGTCAACGCCTCGAAGTACGGTGAGAACATGGTTGTCCTGCACCGGCCAGAAGGGCAACAACTCGCGTTCTACAACTCGTCCTCTGTCTGGGTGCCAACATGGAAAACCGATGATACCTTGACGAAGGATGCTACCGGCTGGCGCTACACTCAATCTGACGGGGTAGTCGAGGCCTATGATGAAACCGGACGACTGACCGGCATCGAGAAGCCCAACGGCAATCACATCACCCTGAGCTATCTGAACGGAGAGCTATCCTCGATCACTGACGGCTTTGGCCGCACCATCCAGTTCCAGTATCAAGATGGCCGCATGGTCAGTGTCACCGATCCTGCTGGTGGCAGTATTCAGTACCAGTACAACAGCGCTGGCAAGCTGGCGGAAGTGATCTACCAGGACAATACGAGCCGCAGCTATCTCTACGATGACCCGAATGCACCGGGTTTGCTCTCTGGGCTGGTGGACGAGAACGGCAACCGTTTCGCCACATGGGGATATGATACTCAGGGGAGAGCGGTTCTAAGCGAACACGCCGGGGGCGCAGAGAAAACTCAGGTAAGCTACAACGCTGACGGAAGCGTCTCTGTCACCAATGCCCTCGGCCACGTTCAGCGATACACCTACAGTCGCCACAATGGGATGCTCAAGCCTGATGTGGTTGAGGGTGCGCCGTGTACCGGCTTTGTGGGCGGCAAGGAAACCTACGTCTACGACAGCAAAGGCCTCGTCTCCAGCATTACTGACCGCGCTGGGCAGAAGCGCACGTTCACCCATAACGACCGGGGATTGGAAACCACCCAGATAGACCAGGACGGGGGTAAGGTTACGACCGACTGGCTTCCTTCCAAGTCGCTCCCGGCAAAAATCACAGAACCAACCAGGATCACTGAGCTCACCTACGACACTCATCTCCGGGTGATAAGCCGCAAGGTCACTGATCGCAGCTCGGGCGCTTCCCGGACATGGACCTACACCTATGCCCCTGTTGGTACAGGAAAGCCGAGCCTGTTGGCCTCGGTTGATGGTCCGCGCACCGACGTCAGCGATGTTACGACATTTGACTACGATGACCAGGGCAACCTGATCCGGACAACGAACGCGCTGGGGCAGGTGACGCAGTTTGGTGACTACGACGCGAACGGTCGCGCCGGGACCATTCAGGGTGTCAATGGTGTAACCCAAACCCTCACCTATGACGCCAGAGGAAGACTTGTCAGCTCCACTGGGCCAGAAGGAACCACGGTCTACAACTATGATGCTGTGGGCCTCCTGAGTTCGCTGACCAAGCCAAATGGTGCAACCGTCAGCTATGAGTACGACGCTGCACATCGGCTGGTGGCGGAAACAGATGCACAGGGCAACCGGCGCGAGCTTGAGCTCAATGACCTCGGGAACCCAGTAGAAGAGCGACTGCTCGATGCGCTGGGCCAGACCCGTTGGATAGAGCGCCGGATCTTCAACGAAATCGGCTGGCTCTCCAGTGTCTCCGACGCCTATAGCAATCAGTCATCGTTTTCCTACGATGTGGTGGCAAACCTGATACAGGAGACCAGTCCCTCTGGTAACACACACTCCTACAAGTACGACGGCTTCCATCACCGGACACAAACGACCGATCCCCTCGGGAAGGTCACGCAGGTGCTCTACAAGGATACCGGCGATGTTTACCGTGTCTCCGACCCTCGTTCGCGCCTGACCTACTACAGCTACAACGGCTTTGGCGAAGTGACCCAGGTCCGGAGCCCGGACACCGGCACCACCGACATTACCTATGACGAAGCCGGTAACGTGGCAACGCGCAAAACGGCCAAGGGGCAAACCACAAGCTACAGCTATGACGCGCTGAACCGGATCATCGAAACCTCCAGCGATGTCGCTGGCGAATCGCCAATTCTGTACGGGTACGACGAAGCAACCTCACCATACGGCATAGGCCGCTTGACCTCAGTCGATGATGGCAACGGTGTCCGGAGATTTGGCTACACCCCCGAAGGATGGCTGGCTTACGAAACCTGGGAAACCCACGGGCAGAGCCTGACTACCCAGTACCAATACGATGGTGCAGGCCTCGTCACGAAGATCACGTATCCCAGTGGCCGTGAGGTCTCCTACACCCGTGACTCAGCCGGTGACGTCATCGAGGTGACAACGACACAAGCAGGCACCACAACAAACCTGGCAAGCCAGATTGAGCGAGCGCCCTTTGGCCCCGTCACCAGTATGGTCAGAGGGAACGGCATTTCAGAAAGCCGCACTCTGGATCTCGATTACCGTGTCACCGGCATCGACGCTGCTAGGGTGCATTCGCTGGTCTATCGGTACACGCCAGACTCGTTGATTTCAGCCATAGACGACAATCTCAGCTCATCAGTCAATCAGTCACTCGGTTATGACGCGGTTGGCCGCATCACCTCTGCTGAGGGGATCTATGGCGTTTTGGGCTATGGCTATGACGCCACCGGCAACAGGACCTCGATCACGACCGATGGCCTGAGCCAAAGCTACACCATCAACTACATGAACAACTGGTTGGTGAAGGCCGGGCAAACCTCCAGAAGCTATGACGCCAATGGCAACCTGACGAAGCAGGGGGCGGATACCTTCACCTATGACAGCCAGAACCGGCTGGTGGCCGCAACGGTCGCGGGAGTGACTGTAAGCTACACATACAACCATCTGGATCAGCGTGTAACCAAGACCCTAAACGGGCATACCCGGCTGCTGGTTTACGACCTGGCAGGAAACCTCATCGAGGAGCTGGACGCGGCCACTGGAGACGTGCTGGCGGAGTACATCTGGCTCGATGGGACACCCTTGGGCTTTGTTCAGTCAGGACAGACCTACCAAGTCCACGTCGATCACCTGGGCACCCCGAAGGCACTGACCGACGTCAGCGGCCAAGTCGTTTGGAAGGCGAGCTACAGCCCGTTCGGTAAGGCCAGCATCATCATCCAGGGGCCAACCTTCAACCTGCGATTCCCAGGACAGTATTACGACGCGGAGACCGGGTTCCACTACAACTGGCGGCGTTACTACGACCCAGCGACCGGGCGGTACATTACCAGCGACCCTCTTGGCCTGATCGATGGAGTAAACACCTACGGGTATGTGCATGGAAACCCTATGTCCAATACCGACCCGACGGGTGAATTTGCGTTTGTTGGTGCAGGTATTGGAGCTGGGTTGGAGCTACTTAGCCAACTAATCGAAAATAATGGGAGTTGGAAATGTGTTAGTTGGTCAAAAGTTGGAATCGCCGGAGCGATTGGGGCTATAGGTGGCGGCTGGGCGTCAGGAGTTTTCAGACATGCCAGCTCCGGTAAATCGTGGTTCAAATTAAGCCAAAAATGGAGCAATGTCTCACCCAGAGTAAGGAAAGTTCAAGGGGTTCCACGAGGTAATGAGCTTCACCATTGGGCTATTCAGAGAAATGGCAAGTTTGGCAAATATGTTCCTGACTCAATAAAAAACCATCCTTGGAACTTGAAGTCCATTCCAAGAGATATTCACCAAAACATTCACGGCAATGGACCTACCCCATATAGCGCATTTGGTCGTTGGTGGCACGGGACGCCTGAATGGGCAAAAGTAGCTCAAGCCTCTCCTGTTAGTGGTGGTTTAGCTGATTCAATAAATGATGAGGGATGCGGTTGTGCAAATTGAATTTCCAGCGCTGCTTGTGAGCAGCAAGAAAAGGTCGCTCTTCGTAGTGGCATCAGAATCCGAGTTCGGGAAATGTACTATTCAGTCTTTGAGGAACGGTTATTTTGAGCTGATGGACATTTATGATTCGGAAGGTCGTCACTACAAAATAGACGAGGTTGCGAGCTACAAGCCGCTAAGTCCATTCTGGTACTGGCCTGTAGAAATTGTGATGTATGGTTCTCGACTGTTTAAGGCTAATTTCAATGCTGTTCTTATCTCTAATCTGGATTGCAAGGAGTTAAAATCTGAACTTTGTGATTTGGCTAAAAAGTACAGAAGTAATTTGGATTCCGGCGTCGGAATTGAAAAGATTATGGAGGAAATGGAGTCTGCCAGAACAATTAAAGAATTGATAAAGGTTTTTGGCTAGTTATTCATTGAATACGCTGGTGTTAGTCTAGCTAACCGACGCCAGCGGCCAAGTGTTTGGAAGGCGAGCCATCATAGAGTCAGTAGAGAGAGATACTTTTGGAAATCAATAGTATTATGATTGGTACAAATGAGTTGTAGCTCCATATTTTAAAGGGGGATTTCAGAGAAATGAAGAATAAGAAGGTAATAACTTTGATAATGGCCGCAGCCGCATCATGCTCGTCAGTCTACGCCGCGACATTACCGACCAGTGAGGTAGACGCATACATACTTGCGATGAACACCATGTCACCTATCACTGCAAAGTACACCATCCAGTACAAGCAAGCGGTTGAGCAGAAATGCAATACAGCCCTGAGCGTTGAGCAGCTCAACTCAAAGGCATTCACCAATGTTGTCCAGGCAATGGTGAGTAGTGAGACCGTCGATAGAATGGGGCTTGATGCTGCTGGTGGATCACTCCAGGATACCCTGTCTGTGATCGGCAAGAACGTCACATGCAGTGACCTGAACGCGCCATTTAAAGCACTCTTGGATGATAAGGACTTCACCAGAAAGCATCAGCACCTATCGAAGGTGCTGCATACTTGGAATGAAGTTGTTTCTCAAAGCAAACCCTGAGTAACAAAAAGGAGCCTAACTGGCTCCTTTTTTAATGGGGATGATGTTACGTTCGTGGACGTTATTTTCACTCGGGATATGTAACGTTGAAAAAGGCGTACCGACAAGAGAGTGGTCACATAGCTCTCCATAATAGATGAGCGACAAAATCTCTTGCTCGTTGATTTTTCCCACCTTAAAAAGGTAATTGATTATTGCTGTATCCAGTAGGTCGTGACACCCATTAAGCAGATCCACGATATTGGCCGCAGCTTCATTTTCCTCTCCGTCATCTCGACCGGCTAATACTGATTCAACCCAAGCCTCAAGGCTCGGATGTCCCTCAGCGAGCTCTATTTGACGGCACTCGTTCTCGATCAACCCTGTGATTGCTTCGTTGAGCGTTCCGCCATAAGTCGGCATGTTGAGAACAACTCCAAATCCGGGGATTTCTTTTTGGATTGGCTTCGCATCCTTGGGAGCTGATTTCAGCCACAGGAAAAACCAGATCCCAGAGCTTATGTCTTCCGGCTTGACCTGGTTGGCCGCAAGGAATTTGGAAACCTCGTTACAGATGATGCCATCTGGCGCTGCCATCTCGTAAATACCCGCCATCAGATCTTCAAGGCTCTTATACATATTATCTCTCGCACCTGTACATGATGTTTTCACTATCGTTGTTAAGCGTTTTTTCAGCAAGTATGTTCCAGCGAGACATCTTATACCATTCCATCTAAATCTGTAAAATTACCGTATTACCGTATTACCGTATTACCGTAATTATGATAATTACGGTAAATAAATTTAAGTTCTTCTTGCTGTTGTTCTACTTATTAAAATGTACCTTTGAAAAAGTAGAGTTTTTGGAATAGGATAGGTGGTGCTGAATGCCCACTTTTTACAAGGAGCGCGACCAGTGATTTTTGATGTAAGAGCGACCTTTGAAGTGGCACTCCAGACGGACACCCACCTGGTACTTATCGATCTGGATCAGGGAGCATCAGTTACGAACGATGCTGATGCAGTGATCGCCTGGTTGGCCGCAAACCTCGAAGGTGGAATTGGAAAACGTAAGGTGTACTACCGGGACACCGATGGACGCTTTGATGAGCTCAAGGTTAATGCCGGTGCTTTTGCCGGATTTGCACCTTGTAGCGAAGGCCAGCAGACCACCTTGGCTGGGATGCTCGGCCAGTAACTTTGTGTGGAGAACTCGATGTTAAACAAAAACAAATTTGAGAAAGTTTTAAAGAGAATCCTCGATAAGAACTTTGAGCGCTGCTCTATTTGCAGGAAACCATTCCCTGGACCGTGCCATACTTTTGCTGGTTTGGATTCGGACAATAAAGTTCAGAACGTAGGTTCTTGCTGTCGGACCAGTATTGTGGACTTGCGGCATGGAGGTGTGTATACGACCGCTCCTGTAGATACTCAAGAGGGGCAAAGTCAGGCGCATGAGCTACTCGCAACACATCCTTGTAAGGGGATGATGGGGCATGCTTAGCAAAAAAGTCTTTTTCATTAGTCAAGCGGAGGCCGAAAGACTGGAGCCGGTTCCCGGTGCGGCCATGATCTCCATAACTGACCCAGACAAGTCCCCTGCCGCTCTCGGACAGTGGGGGCAGTTGTACCGCGATAGCTTCTATGACGGCGGCTATTCTGAGAACACCATCCACACGATGAAGGCAGCGTTCCGGATGAATTACGCCTCTTACATTGACTCATCCCAGGCTGAAAAGCTGTCCACCTTCCTGGATGGATTGGTTGGTAGCGGTATCGATCAGATCTTCGTTCATTGCTATTACGGAGAATCCAGAAGTGGCGCGGTAGCGCTGTACCTCCAGAACAAACATGGATTCACTCCGAATAAGCCGATCACCAAGCCCAACCGAACAGTTTACGAATTGCTGTGCAATCCAACCAAGTTTGAACCACTGATGCAAAGCTACGAAACGCAACATATGGAGGAGGAACTACCTCTTCACCTCAAAATATGGGATTTTCTTCTCGTTGCGGTCGGGCTTAGGAGGTGACTTTGCACGACACAAACAATGACAAGGAAGAGCTAGTTTCACATGCGAAAGTAAATGTTCCGGCAGAACAAAGCATTCGCGGTGAACTGTTGCCGTCATCGAGCTCGCTCCGGAACATCCAGGACAACCCCGCCGTCGCCTATCTGGTGAGCCTCGGGTCAAAGCGAAGCAGGCAGACCATGAGCTCATTCCTCAACATTGTCGCCAAGATGATCGGGTTTCAGAACCTTCGTGACTGTGCATGGAGCTCAATGAGGCGGCACCACATATTGGCGGTGCTGGAAATGCTGGGGGATGCAGGGAAGGCTCCGGCAACGATCAACACCTACCTGTCAGCGCTCAAAGGGGTGGCTCTTGAAGCCTGGACGATGAAGCAAATTGATACGGATAGCTTCCAGCACATTAAGCAAGTCCGTTCAGTACGTGGATCTCGACTTCCTAAAGGGCGGGCACTTGAACGCCATGAGATTCGCAGCCTCTTTTTCACATGTGAAAGTGATTCAAGCGCCAAAGGGCTTCGGGATGCGGCCATTCTCGGGGTGCTCCTCGGGTGTGGCTTGCGCCGCTCGGAAATCGTTGCGCTGGACATGGGAAGCATGATCTACAAGGACCGCGCTCTCAAGGTTCTTGGCAAGGGCAACAAAGAGAGAATGGCGTATGTGCCTGGTGGCGCATGGAAAAGACTGGATAAGTGGGTTGAAGAGGTTCGAGGAACGCATGAAGGGCCTTTATTCCCGAGGATCAGGCGGTTTGATGATGTGACTGGAGAGCGGATGTCGGATCAGGCCATCTACCACATCTTGGAGACCAGAAGAGTTGAAGCCGGTCTGGAGATGTTTGCGCCCCATGACCTGCGACGCACCTTTGCCTCCTCGATGCTGGATAATGGTGAGGATATTGTGACCGTGAAGGACGCAATGGGCCACTCAAGCATTGCAACTACCCAGAAATATGACAGACGCGGCGATGAGCGTTTGAAGAGAGCGAGCCAACGCCTCGATATAGCGGATTAACAGCATGAATGATGAAGAACTCGAACTTGCCAGAGCCGAAGCCATGAAAGCCGATAGGTGCTTTTCAAAAGGACGGCTCAGGGACGAATTTCGGATGAAGCCTAAGCCAGGAGTAGAGCCAGTTTCGTTCTACAAAAACGGGTATGGTGGCCAATTTGGAGTGTACCGGATAGCAGATTGCCAACCAATGCGGAGAAGGGGTTGTTCACCGGCATCACAAAAGCAAATAAGGGCGCAATCCATCCTTTCGGTCAAGGCAAGAATGCGTAGCAACCTGGCAAAGGCCTCTGTCATGGCACAAAGGTGGGTCGCTCTGGAACCTCTGGTTCTCGATACCGAGACGACCGGACTTGGTGAAAGAGACCAGGTGATCGAGCTGGCTGTTACTGACATCAGAGGCGCGGTTCTCCTCTGCACCAGATTACGGCCAACCGTGGAAATAGACCCTCAGGCAATGGGTGTTCATGGCATCACCGAGACTGAGCTGTCGAATGAGCCTACGTGGACTCAAGTTGCGCCAGCTCTCGCCCGGCTTTTGTCGGGCCGTCATCTGGTGATATTTAACTCCAGTTTCGACAGTAGGATGTTGAGGCAAACAGCCAGTGCATTTGGAGACCAACTCTCTTGGTGGCAAGAGCAGAACTGTCTGTGCGCGATGAAGCTGGCGGCTGATGCCTTTGGCTCAACCAACCGGCACGGCACAATCTCACTTGCGGATGCCACCTGCGAGGCAGGTGTGAGCTGGAAAGGTCGAGCCCATTCAGCAGCGACCGACGCTATTGCCACCGCCGACTTGGTGACAGAGATAGCCAAAGTCCAACGTGACCTCGTGGTCCAGCTCCAGGAGCTTCAAAGCAAAGGTAATTTGGAATGACAGAACAATCCTACGGCGAAAGCCTCAAATTTTTCTCAGACTGGCAGAAGGACCCCGCGAAACGCACCGGCCTGAATGTGCAACACACGCTAACCAGAGGTGAATATCCTACGGTCAGCATCGAGATTGCGCCGATCAGGGCATCGGGGTCCAGCCCAGACTGGAAAAGCAAGATCACGGTGCAGCTCACTCGCGGCGAACTGACGGCGTTTTGCAGCGTTCTCTTTGGTTTGCGTAGCAAGGCTGAGGGTTCCTATCACGGCGACGCGAAGAATAAGAGCTTTGCGGTTTACAACAACGGCAAGGCCGGTGTTGCGATCATCCTTAGTGAGCGAGGAAACCAGCTCCAGAATTTCATCAATGATGACGACCGAATGGAGCTCGCAGTCTTCGCAGTTCGCCAGCTTTCCAACGCATGGAAAGTTACCCCTTCTGATGCCATCGCGCTGCTACGCCAATCAGCGTGGATGGACCGAAATTTGTCCTAATCGAGCAAATCTAGGCACCCTAAAAGTCGTCCTATAACCACAAAGTTAGACCATCATGCAAAGTGGGGTATAGAGGGTGCCAGCCCCACCCCAGCAGTCCCCCTCAGCCACATTTCTGGCTTGCCCCGCGCTTTTCTTCTTTCTCTCTTTTTCTCTCTCTTTCTCAATCTAATCTCACACACGAAGGTCAAACAGGGCACCCGCCGACGCGAAGCGGAGGCGTATTCTTGCCCCTCCCCCTCATTGCATGATGGTCTAAATCTGTCTACTATGTAACCAATGAACTGTTAGAACAAACCCACACATAGGCGGCAGCATGGCTAAAAACTTCATATCAGAACAATTCTCGGCCATGTGCCGCGACTTAACGAACCTGTCCTCTCTTATCAAACGACTACCGCCACGGTACGCAAAAGTTGCGGCCATCCCTCCTACCGGAAAAGGAATGGAGAACGAGCCCGTCAACAAGATTGTCGTAACTGAACAAACTGGGCGCGAAGCTCTTGAGCTGGCAGCGCACAGCTACAGAGATCTTCACATCAACCCAGACTATTCGCAGAAGTCTGCCAGGCGCACCGTGGGGGTACTCTGGTTCTCCCCTTCCAGGATTGGTGTAGCTGACGAAATTGCGGCGACGGTTGAACGCATCAACGCGGCCAAAGCTGGTATCGAGGAGTTCATTATCTCGACGTACCCCACCAGGCAAGAGAGGTTTGAAGCACTTCGAGCGGACTGCCCTGGTGTCATGACTCTCCACCTTTACAGACAAATTCGGTGCTATACCAATGGCGACATCGACTCTATCCGCTTCACCTGGCAACGGAAGGACTCCTTGAAGAAGCCCGTAAAAGAGGAGCTTTTGCAACGCATCAGAGAGGAGCTGGAGCGATCTGGGCCAGACTATCAACTTCCCCTGGAGCAGCTTATCCAGAAGATCGCCAGCACCCCGGAGCCTTATCTCCGGGAGCGAAGGGAAGTAAAGGTTCAACCGGTGGCAAACGTCATGGCCGCAGGGGTACTCAAAACCGTTACCGCGCCAATGCCCCTGATCGTGCTCCAGGATAAGGATGTTCAGCTCAAATTGCTTCGTAACTTTGACGCCTCAGAACAACGCAAAACTCGATCTGATAAAGCGGCATCGGAAATCCTTGGCACCTTCGGTGGAGTCACTATCGAATCCTTCCCTGGATGAATCAGCGTGACCGCGTAACAAGGCTTTTCCGCAGCCGGAAGGGCTTTGTCCCACACAAACAATTCCAATCGACAGCAGCATGATATATAATTATGATAATTACCGTATTATCGTAATTATCGTAATTATCGTAAACATTACAAATTAAAAGGAACGTTCTCATGGCAAGAAAATTGGTTGAGTTTGACGATGTAGCGGCTGCGGCCCAAAAGCTCAAGGACGCCGGTAAACGCCCAACGGTCATCGCTATCAGAGACATCATTGGCAAGGGGAGCTTTACCACCATTTCAACGTATCTCAAACAGTGGTCAGAGGAACACTCCCTCGATGAAGAGCTGGTAGAGGTAGTCCTTCCAGAATCGGTTATGAGCGATGCTGAGCTCTTCCTACAGAAGATCTATACGGTAGCCAAAGCAAGCGCCGATGAACAGCTTGAGCGCGAGCGTGAACTGCTACGACAGAAAGAAATTGAGTACCAGGAAGATATGCAGCAAGCCGTGGACATGGCAAATGATGCCACCGAACGGGCTGAGCTACTGGAAGAACAACTTGAAGCTCTCACCAACAAAAAATCAGAGCTCGATGCGGCCCTTGGTAAGGCAGAAAACTCGCTATCCCTCAAGTCTGCGGAGCTAGAACGCTCACTGGCTGACATTGATAAGCTGGAAAAGCGGATCGTTGAGTTGGAGGGCAAGCTGGAGGCGAAAGCCGCAGATCTGACCCGAGCACAGGATCACCTGGAGCAAGCTAAAAGCGAAAATCGCTCTTTGAGCCAAAAATTGGCAACTACAGAGGGTGAGTTGGAGGAGCAAAAAGGCAAGAGTATAGAGCAGACAGAAAAGCTCCGGGCCGCTCAGGAACAAAAAACATCGTTGAAAGAGCAGCTCGAAAATGTACAGGCCAAACTGGCCCAATCACAGGACTCCCTTGCCACAGCCAAAGCTCATGGCGAATCCGCTGAACGAGAGTGCCAGCGCCTATCTGGAGAGGTAGAAAAGCTGGACGCCAAATTATCCAGCGCCGAAGCAGAAGCTCGCGCTCTTGTTCAAGACAAAGGCATGATGGCTGGTCAGTTGCAGGAAAAAGACCAGCAGGCCAAGAGCCTCGAACAAAGACTCAATGATGCACTGACCAAAATTTCTGGGTTGGAGCAAGAGCTCGCTAAAGCTGGTAAGGGAGGGAAAAAGAAAGAGGAAAACTGATGGCGCGAAAGGCTAAATATTCAGAAGAGTGGCGACACAGAGCTGCGGCTCTTCAAACCAAGATTGAGGAGGCTATGACACTAGCCACCTCATCTATTGGCGACTATCGCTGGTTACACCGTCTCCATAGTTGGGTTACGGAGGTGGCTCAAGGTAAAGCCCCAGACTGGTGGACAGATCTGGATTGTGAAGTATCCCTCCCCCGAGAAGAAAAGCGGATCAGTACGTTCCTCTCGACACAAAAGAAGCGCATCACTCTCCAGATGTGTTTGTCGTAGGGGGCCTCATGAAACAACTTCCTCCTGACACACCAGAACAATCACTGATCACTCAGTACAAAGGGCCTCGCCTTGTCGTTAAGGCCTACGCTGGAACGGGTAAAACCACGACACTGGTGAAGTACGCCCACAACAACCTCGATTCACGTATCCTCTACTTGGCATACAACAGGGCTATCCGCGACGAGGCAAGAGAAAAGTTTCCTGCAAACGTAGACTGCAAAACGTCCCACCAGCTTGCCTACGCCACTATAGGAAGGGGCTACCAGCACAAACTCTCCGGCAACCTAAGGCTCACCGATATTGCCCAAGCGGTGAATACCAAGAACTGGACGTTTGCCAAAGATATTCTCGATACGCTCAACGCCTTTATGTGTAGTGCAGACATGCGGATTCTTTATACGCATTTTGCTCGCGCCGATACGGGTAAAGTGCTTACGTCCAAACAGGAGAGATACCAAATCCAGGTGGTCGAAGGTGCTGAGCTCATATGGAAACGGATGACAAACGTTCAAGATCCGTTCCCGACCGTACACGATTGCTACCTCAAACAGTATCAGCTCGGGATGCCGAATCTGTCTCGCCGGTACACCACCATTCTTTTTGATGAGGCACAAGACGCTAACCCCGTAACAAGTAGCATCGTCCTACAGCAGAACTGCAAGGTAATCCTGGTTGGAGATCGCCACCAGCAGATCTATAGGTTCAGAGGCGCAAACAACGCCCTTGATAGCAAAGAGCTCATGAACGCCGACCAACTCTATCTCACTCATAGCTTCCGCTTTGGCCCCAACGTTTCGCTGGTGGCAAACGCCCTTCTTGAACTCAAAGGTGAAACACGACCTGTTGTTGGCCGGGGACCAGCAGATCAGGTACTCATGTTTTTACCAGGTGACGTGGGCCACCGCGCAATACTTCACCGAACCGTCATGGGGGTTATAGAGACGGCGCTCTCTGCGACCGAATCCGGAGCGCAGGTATTCTGGGTCGGTGGAATCGACGCTTACCAGATCAATGAGCTCCAGGATTTGTACTGGTTTTCGATGGCAGAGCCAGACCGGGTAAAGAATAAGAAACTGCTTGATGAGTATGAAGACTACTTCGAGTATCAAGAAGTAGCGAAGGCGACCAAAGACCCTGAGATGATGAGGGCTGTCAAGATCATCAACAGCTACGATGAAATCCCTGAACGACTCACCACTCTACGACGCAATACAGTCAAAGAAGAGTTTGGGGCTGACATTACGGTCTCAACAGCTCATCGGTGCAAAGGGTTGGAGTGGGACTTTGTTCAGCTCTATGACGACTTTCCGGATGTCCTGGACCCAGAGCTCGACCCAATGGCCCGTGACGATGAAATAAACCTGCTCTACGTTGCATCCACCAGAGCGATGCGAATCCTTGCGTTGAACAGCGCTGTCGAGATGGTTATCCGCTACATCACCCAAAAACGCATGGTCGAGAAGCAGATGAAGATGGCCGCAGAAGCGACAGAAGTTGAAGAGGACACGACCAAATAGTTTGGTCAATTCTTTCACATGTGAAAGTTGACAAATAAAACGCTCTAAGCGCCCTAAATGGGCGCTTACACCTGCCTAATTTCACGCCTCCCACCTCTACCATATCGAGCATGGGAAAATACGTGCGTGAGACTATGAAAAAATCACCTTTGAATTTACTGCTCCTTGCAGCGCTCACGCTGGGGGCATCACACCAGGCTTGGGCTCAAGATGGCACAAGACCTGGTTTTTATGAGCGAAAGGAAGAGGGTTGGTTCTGGTACAAGGAAGAGCCCAAAGAACCAGAGAAAAAACCCGAAAAGCCCAAACCAAAGCCTGTGGCAGAAGCGAAGCCTACACAGCCTAAGCCTGCTGCTCCGCTTCCGAGCGGCCCAGAAATGTTCTCAGCGGAATGGTTCCGGGAAAACTTACCCAAGTACAAAGACCTTGCTTGGAACAATCCTACCGTTGAAAACGTCAGGACGTTTCTCTACTTGCAACGATTTGCGATAGATCGCTCTGAACAATTTTCCGATGCTACAGAGCTGGCGGTCGTAGGTGATCCTTTCTTGGATGAAATTACTCGACGTCCTGCTGCCACGTTTGCCTCACAACAAGTTGATCGTGACGCTGGTAACGCCAAAAACATGCTACTCAAAAGCGTAGCCGAACGCGTAGGGATATTCTTCTTCTACAAGTCCGACGATGACTACAGTGACTTGCAAGCACCGCTCATCAAGATGTTGGAACAAGGAGAAGGATTCTCGATCATTCCTGTATCTATGGACGGCAAACCACTCCCCAGTGGGCTTTTCCCCCATTACAAAACCGATGAAGGCCATGCCAAACAACTTGGTATCGTAACTTTCCCTGCTGTTTACCTCGCATCTCCAGACGGTCAGTTCGCTCCTATAGGACAAGGGCCAATGTCTCTTCCTGAGCTGAATCACAGGATTTTGGTCGCAGCAAAACGCAATGGTTGGGTCACAGACGAAGAGTTTAACCGTACACGTCCGGTACTCAACCTAGAAAACAACATAGCCGAACGCTTGGCCTCACCAGAGCTGGGCTCTGACCTCAAACAACTATCTCAAGCGAGCGGCGATAAAGACAACTTTGTGCCACCGGAACAACTCATGAAGTACATCCGGGACAAATTACAGGAGAACTAAGATGGTCACGCACAAGACATTAAAAAGGAGCCTGCTTGCCCTGAGTGTGGCGGCCAGTCTCGTCATGGCACCGACAGGGGCGATAGCCGCTAACGGCCTCCAATCACAGATGGACAAACTCTTCAATGAAATGAGCAACACAACACCACCTGGGGTTTATGAAAGCCAACGACGTGGCGTTTTAGCTGGTGGCCGGTTCACTGCAAAGACACGAATCTTCGACGAGAACCTGGTGAGCTTTGCCCCTCCATCATGGAAAGCTGGTTGCGGTGGTGTAGATCTGTTCGGCGGTTCGCTTTCCTTCATTAACGCGGATCAAATTGTCCAACTCCTTCGGGCTGTAGCAGCCAACGCCAAGGGCTATGCCTTCCAGCTTGCGCTCGATAACGTTTTCCCGGACGGAGCGAAGTGGATAGAGAACTTCCAGAAGAAAGTGCAAGCGCTCAACCAACATCTGGGCAACTCCTGCCAGCTCGCTCAAGGTTTCGTGAACGACCTAACCAGCGGCATGGACCTTAAACACAAAACTGATGCTTCTATAACCGCGACAACTTCCGGCCTGTATGAAGACTTCTTCGGGTCCAAGCAGGAAACCAGCGGCAAGAGTCCTCTGGAAGAACTGAAAGCCAACAAACCTGACGAATACAACAAGATGATTGGCAACATCGTCTGGAAGCAACTCAAGAGCAACAACGCCAACACCTGGTTCCAGTACGGGGATAACACCCTTCTTGAAGCGATCATGTCTTTAACCGGCACAGTCATCATTGGTGATCTGGTAAACGACCCGAACTCAACCGGCACTGGTGCGAAAACAACCCCTCTGACGACCCTACCAGGTAACAAGATCACCTTGTCAGACCTGATTTCAGGCGGTTCTGTTGAGATCTATTCCTGTGATTCTGATACGACCAACTGCCTGAGTGCTGGCTCCAGCAATAAAACTGTCGTGCTCAAAGGTATCAAGAACCAGATCACCGATATGCTGTTAGGAACAAGCTCTACACCTGGTGTGATCTACAAATACGCAACGAACTCTGGAACCTTAACCGACCCAGAAAAGGCCTTTGTTTCTAACCTCCCCGGAGGGATTGGCACCATTGTTCGTAACTTGTCTGTCCTTTCACAGGACGGCGCTAACCTGTTCGCAACAGAGTCATCAGGAGCGATAGCCCTGACCATGATGTATAGCTTCTCGGAAGAGTTCTTCCGCGCAGCTCGCATTGCGATGGCTAACAGCAAATCACCCTACAAGAAAGAGGCACTAGAGCTTCTCGCGCAATCGCAACAGCAAATCCGTGCTGAATACACAATCCTGTCCTCTCAATACGGCGATCTGGCAAGCCAAATTGAGAAATACAACAACCTACTGGACAACATCCGCAAGCAAAAATACATGCTGGCAACTTTGTCCAATCCTCCTAGCACGAACTAAGGAGCTATTGGAATGGGATCTTTTTCAATCCACTCTATCGGTGACTCTGCTTTTCTGGAGCAAATCCTGATTGCAGTATCAATGATCACCGGCACCGGGGATTTCGAGAAGATGGTCAGTATTGGCCTGCTTCTTGGGGTCTTGATGATCTGTATTCAGTCCGTCTTTCAGGGCGCAAAGCAAATCAACCTCCAGCAAGTGCTGGTAGGTTGGATTCTATATGCCTGTTTCTTCGGCCCAACCACAACTGTGACTATCGAGGACGCTTATACAGGGCAGGTTCGAGTCGTCGCCAATGTCCCTATTGGGGTAGGCTTTGCTGGAGGTGTCATATCCAACGTGGGATACACCATCACCAATTTGTTTGAAACTGGATATGGGGTAATCGTACCCAATGTCACGGAAAGCCACTTTTCCGAAACACTGAAACTGTTGAATGACGTCAGACGGCGAGCCTATGACACAGGAGTTTTTACTGCGCTTAACTCAGCAAATGGAGGCGGCTATGTTGACGTGAGGCGTTCCTGGAACAATTACATTCGGGAATGCACGTTAACCAAAGTCGATCTCAACCTAATGTCCCTTGATGAGTTGATGAACCGTTCAACTGACTCAGCTTTGCGATTCAACTCACAGCTCTACGGAACTAGGTTGTATTTGTCTACAGCAAACCCTGACGGCGCTGACTACACATGTACTGACGGATGGGTGGCTATTAGCACTGCAACCGCCAACCTAAGCAGCCCGGTTGTTGTTGATGCTCTTAACAGCCTACTGGGTATTGACACGTCAACTGGAGACAACGCTCTAACGAAGCTGACCGATTCGCTTCAAGCGATGGGTGCCACAACTACGTCATCAATCGACTATCTGAAAGCCGCCGTTCTGGAGCCCCTCTATTATGAAGCCGCAGCAGGACGTTATCAGGACCTCCAGGATTATGGCTCTGCATTGATGGTCAACCAGGCTATTCAGCAACGGAACACACAGTGGGCCGCAGAGCAGTCGATGTTCATGACCGTCGTCCGACCAATGCTGACGTTCTTTGAAGGCTTTATTTATGCTATAACCCCGATCATTGCTTTTATTATCGTGATGGGCAGCTTCGGCCTCCAGTTAGCCGGGAAATATGTACAAACCATCCTCTGGATTCAGCTATGGATGCCAGTCCTCTCAATTATAAACCTGTTTGTTCATACCGCCGCGTCAAATGAGATGTCTAGCCTCAGTGCTGGTGGTCTCAACTCCATGTACGCTCTTTCCTCAACTGGAGATGTTCTGCAACACTGGATTGCAACCGGCGGCATGTTGGCTGCGGCCACTCCGGTGATTTCCCTGTTTATCGTCACAGGTAGCACCTACGCCTTCACCAGCTTGGCATCGAGAATAAGTGGTTCTGACCACGTTGACGAAAAGATGCAAACGCCAGATCTACTCAAGCAAGGTCCGGTTATGCAAAGTCAGCCAGCGTACAATCACAACCAGTTCAGTGGTGCGATTGCAAACGGCGCAGAAAGCATGATCAGTACCTTCTCGCTTGGCTCCACCTTAGCATCAGGCGTGAGCTCCGCACAGGCATTACAAAGTCAGAAATCGGAGGCTTTCCAAAGCACTCTTGGTCGAGGTTTTTCTGATGGAGTAAGTCAGGATCAAGCCTATTCAAGACTCTCCAATGTCGGGCGCAACGTTTCGTCGCAAAACACAGCTCAAAGCCAATTGATCAACCAGCAAGCCAAGAACTTCATGGATAAGTTCCAGGTGGATGATAGCCACTCTGATGCTGTCAAAGGTGCTTTTGCCATGCAGGCTATGGGCACACTCGATGTTGACGAAGCTGCGTCCATGCTTATGCCTATGGTTGGCAAGGCCAGGGCAGCAATGAAGGCCGCTGCTGGTGTGAAATCAAACAGTACAGCCCTAGTTCCTGCTGGTGGTAATGGCGAATCAGGCGGCGGCAGTGATGTCCTGGACATCAAAGCGCAAGCGAAGGGAGCAACAGAGTCATCAACTCAAGACTCTTCAAGCTGGTCAGCGAGTGATGTGTCCCAGTTCATGAAGGGTGTGAGCTATTCGCAAACCGATAGCCAGGCGTTGACAAATCAATTAGCGCAGGGTTTCAGCCGTTCTGGAAGCGAGTCATTCAAGCAAACCTGGGGCGATAGCTTATCCCAGAACCTATCCAAGTCCGCTTCGGAACTGGTGTCTGCATCGGACACCTTCACAACAATGAGTCAGCTCCAAAACCAAATGGGCTCCATGACTAATACCGACTTTAAAACTCTCGGTGGTGCAGTAGCACAAACCCCTGCGGCCATGAACCAACTGAATGACTATTTCCGAAATGCCGCGCCGCAATCGGTTAAAGACGAGGCGGCTTCACTACAGCAAAGATACCAAGCCTACGGAATGTCTCCTCAAGTGGCCCAGGCAGCAGCGCGAATGACAGCAATGACCAACTCCAAAAATTACGAACAGGGTAAGGAGCTTGGCGGGTATCAAGCCGCACTACAGGCGATCAATACCGCGTCCGGTCGCAACGGAGCATTTAGTGGTGATGCTTACGGAAATAACGGCATTGAAGGCCCGAATGTTCAAGGCCTACCAGGTCAGGTTCAAGGGGCTGTAGGCAGTGGACCTAACATCCCAACCGGATTCCGGGAGAATGTGGCTGGGATGGCTGGAACTAATCCGGCATCAGAAGCTGGGCAGTTACCAACGAATAGCCCCCTTGTTCAAAATGAACATGCAGCCGGTACGTCAGCTCTTCATAACCAAGCACAGCAAACAGAGCGAAATGTATCTGCTCCTGAACTGAAAAAAGCCCAAGATAACCTTATGAACTCGCTTCCGGAAATGTCTTGGAGCGCTTCGGCGTGGGGAGCGTGGGACAACTCCAGTGATTGGATGGGCCGCAGAGCTGAACAAGCAGGTGGAGCTCTCATTGCTGGTGGTCAAGCTGGCGCTGATGCGTTCTCAAGAGCGATGGATCAAATGAGAACGATGACACCTGAACAACGCGACCAATTCATCGCGGCCACTCAACGCGGCGACCAGGCCGTGCAAGAGGAGTTTGGCTGGGCCGGTGATGCGATGGTCGGTATGGCTAAACTTGGCCGCAACGTCATGGGAGCTGCTGCAAGCGGCTATGATGCAGCGAAGGAGTGGTTAACTGGTAAATCTGATCTATCGGAAGCCGCTAAAGGGATGAGCATTGAGGAACGCGGCGCGTTCTATGCAGCAGCGCTATCCTCTGCCGCAGAAGCTGGTGGTGGAGCCGCGCAGCAGTTTATGAACCAGTACGGTGATGAGTTCAAAGAAACGATGCAGTCTATCGCTCAAAGCCGTTATGGGCTGACTGAATCCCAAGCCGCTGTTTATGCCGAATCGTTTGACACAAACGAAGGTCGCATGAACCAGGCTGTTCAGAATCTGAAAATGGAGTATGCAGAACGTAACCCGGATGGCTCACCGATGATGCAAGGAGGTCAGCCTGTTCTTTCTCAGCAAAACGAAGAGTTTACGGACAAGCTGGTAAACGTATTGCAGAACTCGACGGAAGCTGGAGACCGTTCAGGTAGCTATTTGACTGCCGTCAGGGGGTACAACATAGCAAATCAAAGGTTCTAAAAGACCAACCAAATAATAAGGGGGCCAGCAGGCCCCCTTATTCGTCTCCAGCTCCAATATGGAAGCGCTGGTCAAAATCATAGGAATCTTGAAACCCACCAGTTTGTTTTTTTCTGCGCCGGGTAGGTGGTGCCTCTTTATATGCTGACCGCGCAACGCGGATAAAGCACGTTAGTCCAAACAGAGCCCCGACAACCAAAGCAACTTGCCACTGGAAGTAAGCGATCCCTCCCCAAAAGATAACAGCAGCCCAAAGGCTTTTGTGAACCAGAAATAGGAAACGAGCACCCCAAACGCCGAAGGGAGCCAGCGCCACACCAAGTCCCCAAGGTGTGTCAGCCATCATGGCTATTCCCAGAAGCACCATTCCCAGCAGAAGAATATTGACCACATGTTTCATATCAACCCCCTTACTCTTTACCTCCAGTTTACCACGGCATCAAAAAATGCAACTGTGAAAATTTGACTATTTTTTGCTAAACAACCATTCCATTGGCAACTTCTTCGATTAGAATTTGCCCTCAAACTTTCACATGTGAAAGTTTGCCCTTACGGAACAAGGCGTTTATTGACAAAGCATTACATAGTTGAACATGTCAAACAAATCGCATACACTATGGAATAGGCCATTGCTAACGCTTTGGTCCCCATCTGCAACACCGCAGAGTTCTCTTTCTCAAATATCTCTTTCTGTAAACACCATCATCCTTGTGTGGTCGGGATGCGCCTTTGCCTTCCCTGCCCTCCTCAGCTCCTGCTGTATTCGCAATTTCAGCCCTCGCTGTATCCCTAAAATCACTTATACCTAAACGCTATTTAATATCACAAAATACCGCACTCCCCGTGCGCTATTTCCGCCATTCTTTTGGCGCACTTTCCATTGCTATCGCAAAAATATCCGTATCCCATTGATTACTAAAAGTATTGTAACTTTGTTCCGTCGGTACAAAGTTAAGTGTATGTTTTTAAAGGTTTTTTATTGTTGACAGCATCATTATTTGGGCTTGTAAAGGCGCAAAATGTGTCAGTTTGTGACAATAGAAGAACTCTAAAAGCGTTCATCGAATAACGCACTTTTTGTATGGCTAACAACGCAGTTTAAAGGGTGGCAAACAATGGATAAATGCCAATTGATAGACATCCCAAGCGACCCAGAGAAGAAACGTGAGTGGATCAAGTACAAACTCAAGATCCAGGGGCTTTCTCTGGCCGCATTGGGCAGAAAACACAAAACATCTCGGCAGGTGGTGTCTACGGCACTCTATAAGCCCAGTCCACGCTGGGAACATGAGATAGCTACAGCTTTGGGTGTGAAGCCGTCTGAGATTTGGCCGGAGCGGTACGACGAAGAACACGAAATACCCCTCAGACATAAGGAGGCAAGCTGATGAAGAACAAAGCCAAGGCGCTAGTTCTGTCTGCGGCTCTCCTTTCATCAACAGCGAATGCTATTGACCTGAGCGGAACCATCTTCGACAAAGCAGCGAAAGCATATAACCTCGACCCTCTTCTAGTGTATTCGGTCGCATTGGCCGAATCTGCATCAGGGAGAGGTAATGGCTCTATAAGTCCTTGGCCTTGGACGCTTCGCGTTCCTGGGCTTCCTTTCTATGCTAAGTCGGAAGATCAGGCAAAGGCTAAGCTCGCTGAGTTTCAGCAGCAGTACGGTCGTGCCATTGATGTCGGGTTTATGCAAGTGAGCATCCGGTGGAATGGTCATAGAGTTTCTTCTCCAGCAGATCTTCTCGACCCAGAGACCAACGTCATGGTTGGGGCAGAGGTGCTATCAGAAGCCATTCAGTCATCTCCAAATGACTTGGAGCTTGGCGTTGGCCGCTATCACGCCTGGGAAGACGAAATCCGAGCCAGAAACTATGGTAGCCGAGTCTTGGCTATCTATCGCAACCTTCGTGATTTGTGAGGGGGGCGGAATGTTGGAACTGGATATTATTGGTGCGTGGGATGCAAGAGCCGTCAACCTCGATCAAGAAGAAGCTGATAGAAACGTCTACGAGTTCGATCTGACATTGTGGAACCTGCTATCCACTCTGGCAAAAGAACGTCCAGATGATGCGGCCTCACAATTTTCTTTGGGCATGGACACCGTTCAAAAGCTGTCACTGGCAACACCTTCCCAATTGGAAGCTCTGGCCTCTGGCGTGTTGATCTCTTTCAAACTCGAAACAGCAGAGCAGAACATCATCACGCGACTCTCTGGCGACTACGACCCTGTAGTTTTTATCAACCATAGTGTTGATGAATTTGATGCTGCCTACTGGTTGCTATTTAACCGCGTCGCATCGAGAGACCCGGAGATGGCAAAGGAAGTTTTCGGGGTTTCGAGAGAGCTTGCGGAGCTGGTGGCTAAGGCAACAGACAGCCAGTTGCGCCACATGTCTGGAACAACGGTTACGCATTTTACGCTTCGTTTTGCTCCGAGCATCATTGAAGAAATTCTCGATGACAGCCGGGAAGAGTTAACACACCCGGTATTGAAAAAACTGCAACAGTCTCTACAGGGACGTGGGAGGTGGAGATGAACATTGGCAACTCTGGTACATTGGGTCGCTGGGTTACAGCTCGACACATGGCCCTTGCTGGGTACATCACAAAAATCATCATGATCGAGACTGGCCTGACCTACAAACAGGTCAGACGGCTTTACCAGGATCTGGAGAGGGACGGATATACTCTGGAACGAAAATCCAGAACTTTCCGGGGTGGTGCGACACTGATTCATAGTCACACATCCAAGATACAGGCCTCTCTTCTAATGCAGCTCTACTTCAACATTGGTGGAGAAGCCGTGTTGCGGTCTGTGAACATCAAAGCCTTGAACAAGGCATTTAGAATGTATCACGCAATCCGCAAAGAAGTGCCCGGAATGAAAGGTGCTCGGTGGGCTCCGTTTGATATTACTGATGCCTGGTGTCTTGCTTCGGAGCTGAGAAGTGGGGACGCAATGCTGGAGGTGTGCGACAACTGCAAGTGTACGTACTTCACCTCTGTTAATCAAAGAACCTGCGTTGAATGTCCGTTCTGCAAAGAACAAGGAAGGCATGGTGGTGGGGAGAAAGAGTGTGCTTGAGTAGACTATGACATTTCGGACCAGAAGATGAGCGCCCAAACTTTGCGGCGCTCATTTTTTTACTTCTTCTGTGGGATACGGTAGCGCTCCAGCTCGACAGCTCCCAACCCCTTGAAAGCATCCGGGCGACGTCCTTGCCCACTCCACGAAACTCCGTCTTTTGAATATTTAGCATTATCAGGTTCTGATCTGCTCGTGAACATTTCGTTGAGCAAGCCGATGTCCACACCGCAGGATTCCATGTCGCTCATTATTCGCTCAGCCTGAGCTCGCTTTTCTTTTTCTTCTTCTTCTCGCTTTTTGTACTCTTCCTCCAGTTCATTGAGAACGCCCTTCATTCTGTCAATGATCTCCCGAACTTCATCTAACGGGAGTCCTCGCAACAGGGTGCGAATGCGGCTTTTACGCTTTAACTCTGCGATTATTAACTCTCTACGTTCAGCCGCTGATAGCGTAGAGAACTCCTCGTGGTCTTTCATGTCATACGGAGCCCATCAGTTTTCCTTTAAGTGAATCACGTTGAGAGTTCAGTTTTGCGTCAGTCTGCACTGGCGAATTTTGATGCTGTGCAGGTTGACTCTCTGAACTCTGTTGCTCAAAAGACCCAATGTTGCCAGAAAATCGAAGAGAATAAAGACCCAATAGAGCAAGGGCGCGGAGCCGATCACTACGCGCCTTATGCTGCATCTGGGACAGTTCACGATAGAGCTCCGGAAAGGCTTGCTCCGATATGTTCAGATTAGATATTTTTCCATCCCATTTGCTACCAGCCACAACGACCTCCTATCTATCAGCCGCAGAACCAGAAGCCCCTGGCATTGGATGCCACGGATTCGTTGGGCAGTACGATCCTGCTCTTAGGGAAAAGCTCCTTGGCCGCATCTTGGTAAGCCTCGGCACCGCCGCCAGCCAGCAGAACTACGTCAGCATCCATCCCGTCCTCACGCATTGACTTCCGCATAGGGATCAAGGCGTTTTGAGCGACTTTGGTTGAGGCTTTCTTGAAGTAGTCTTTGATCGATACCTTTTCACCGTAGAGGAAGATTTCGGCCTTACCGGCACGAATAGCTTTCTCGATCTTTTCGATGCCAGGGGCACCGCCGTGGTCTTCCTGAATTAGCCGGTCCGTTTCCTGTAGCAACACCGACATCGCCTTGAGGCTGGTGCCAGATGAGTGATAGCGGACCTCTCCCTCTTCAAGAGCTACCCAGTCTACAGAAAAGAACCCAGGGTCAATTACAACGGTTTTTCCTCCCTGGATAATCTCCAGGAGGTCTTCATCTTTGGTTGAACTTACAACATCCATGTAAGCACCGGCAGGTTGAGGTACAACCACGACAGACTTAACCGCTACCGATCGTTTTGGCGTGATCTGGTGTTCGCCCTCAAGCCGAGCTTTCAACGCCTCTCTGCGCTCTACGTCCATGTACTGACTAACAGGCAGGCCAGTCACCAGCACATCGATCTCCTTCTGCTCGGACATCAGGAGTGCAGCGTAGAAAAGAGCCTTGTATGGATTGGTCGAAGGATAGTCGCCGTGAAGCTCACGCTCCCATCCTTGCAATCGGTCAGGCTCGACGCCTGCAACCCATTTCTCTCCATCAATCACAACCTGAATGCAGGTCCCTGCACCGCCAGTTAACTGTTGTGGCATCAGTTCCAATGGACCTGCCCCCACCGGCATGACGACTGTGCGAGCTTCCTCACCTTTATACCCCATTGCCATTTTCAGGTTGGAGTAACCAATATCCAAACCCAGAACAAATTGACTCATGAAATCCTCCAAAGATTGCTTTTAGATTGCTTTTCGATTGCTTGCCGCGTGTTGGATAGAGAATAAGGCTAAAAGCGGGGACAGATGGCCTGTGTAATTGCCCAAAAGGGGCATATAGGTTGCTTTTCGGTGGCTTTTTGATCGTTGAGTAAGGGAACCTATGGGAACGCTGCACGGATAGGCTCAGATAAACAGACCTTACCCTCGCATCGAGAACCGCTTGCCCTCCAGCATCGAGAGACGGTGGTAAAGAGGCATTTGGAATCTTTGATGCCATATCCAATATATCTGGAATCTTTACATATAGATTCATATTTAAAGAGGCTGTGAAAGAATAAGAGCATCAAGATTCCAGATAGATAGAGGGAAATTTGACAAATTCCAAAGATGGGTTAGCCTAGTGACAGAACTAGATTCCAGTATTGGAATAATCAGCTTTAAATTCCAGATAGATAGTTATGTGGATAGGAATTGGATAGGAATTGGGAGGGTATTGAGGTGAGTCTACCAACAGAGCGATGGCTAGATCTGCTAGATCCGAAGCTCGAAGAAGAACGATCCGAGATAACAGAGGATCTGCTAGAGGCAGAGGGACGAGAGTTTGTTGCAGAGGTACGGAGCAAACTGGATCACGCCTTAGCGGTTCTTGCTGTCGAGGCGCAGCAGGAAGCGGACATGTACTGGAACGCGCACAAATCAGCGCGTGAAGAAGCGTCAGAGGACGAACAAGGGCGTGTCGGTACACGGGTTCGCATTCTAGGCGTATCACTCGTTGCAGAGTGGTATCGCAACAGATTTGTCGAACAAGTTCCCGGACAAAAGAAAAGGGTTCTATCGACACATATCAAGAAGGGTCGCGGTCATGCCTACAGCATGTCGCACTTCAAGAAAGAGCCTGTCTGGGCACAAGAGTTGATCCAGCAAGTTGAAACCAGGTATGCCGTGTTAAGACAACGCGCCACTGCCTTAGCAAAAATTCGCCGGGCGCTAAACGAGTACGAGCGCCAGCTAAACAAGACACATAGCGACGAGGTGTGACAACATGACAGCATCTGTAGCGGCCACTGAATTGGCGAAACTGGGGAAATGTGAAGCGATGATCAAGAAAGTCGCCAGCCATCCTCGCCCTGCCCTGTCAAAGCGCCCACAATCGCCACAGGGGACAGATAGCACCCTTCGGGGTGAGTTCGCTCATTTCCGATATGAAGCGGCAGCCCTGCGTTTTATGAGCGGCACTGCGGGGGCTAAGCGTCGCATCTACCAGCTAGTGTTTTCAGCGACGGTAGCAGCGGGAGCATTGACAATGCTGGCGGC
>NZ_CP071072.1:0-44104 GCF_018128425.1 Citrobacter sedlakii
TTGTCGCCGATCTGGCGCAAAAAGGCAGTCAATCCTGCGGGGCCGCCGACGGTGGCCAGCAGCAGATTGGCGGCGCTGTTATCGCTCATGGTAATGGCGGCGGCGCAGAGTTCGCCGACCGTCATGCCGTCGGCAAGGTGTTTTTCGCTGACCGGCGAGTAGTCCACCAGATCCTGCTGGCGATAGTGGATCTTTCGCTCCAGCTGTTCGTCACCGGCATCCACCCGCGCCAGCACTGCGCCGCAGAGCACTACTTTAAAGGTGCTCATCATGGGAAAGCGTTCATCGGCGCGCCAGGCGGTCAGCGTGCGGCCGCTGGCCAGATCCATTTCTATCATGCCTACGCGGCCCGACAGCTGGCTTTCGCTTTGTTTAATTTGCTCAAGCGGCTGCGGGCTGGCGTGTACCGCCAGCGGCAGGGTGGCTAACAGGGAGATAATACACAGGCGAATATAACGCATAACCACAATACATCCTTGAGTGAAGGCCGATAAAGGCGAGTAAAGAAGCGACAAATAAGAATAACCCGGCGTTGGCACTGTTGCAAATAGTCGGTGGTGATAAACTTATCATCCCCTTTTGCTGATGGAGCTGCACATGAACCCATTCAAAGGCCGGCATTTTCAGCGTGACATCATTCTGTGGGCCGTACGCTGGTACTGCAAATACGGCATCAGTTACCGTGAGCTGCAGGAGATGCTGGCTGAACGCGGAGTGAATGTCGATCACTCCACGATTTACCGCTGGGTTCAGCGTTATGCGCCTGAAATGGAAAAACGGCTGCGCTGGTACTGGCGTAACCCTTCCGATCTTTGCCCGTGGCACATGGATGAAACCTACGTGAAGGTCAATGGCCGCTGGGCGTATCTGTACCGGGCCGTCGACAGCCGGGGCCGCACTGTCGATTTTTATCTCTCCTCCCGTCGTAACAGCAAAGCTGCATACCGGTTTCTGGGTAAAATCCTCAACAACGTGAAGAAGTGGCAGATCCCGCGATTCATCAACACGGATAAAGCGCCCGCCTATGGTCGCGCGCTTGCTCTGCTCAAACGCGAAGGCCGGTGCCCGTCTGACGTTGAACACCGACAGATTAAGTACCGGAACAACGTGATTGAATGCGATCATGGCAAACTGAAACGGATAATCAACGCCACGCTGGGATTTAAATCCATGAAGACGGCTTACGCCACCATCAAAGGTATTGAGGTGATGCGTGCACTACGCAAAGGCCAGGCCTCAGCATTTTATTATGGTGATCCCCTGGGCGAAATGCGCCTGGTAAGCAGAGTTTTTGAAATGTAAGGCCTTTGAATAAGACAAAAGGCTGCCTCATCGCTAACTTTGCAACAGTGCCTTTTTTACTAGCCCCATCCATGAGCGGCCAGATTTTAATGTACTCCACATATGCTCAAATGCAGCAGGCGGCATATCTGGGTGTCTTACGATGTTGTGAGGCTGGCCTAATAGTTCTTCCTCAGTGAAACCACTGATTTTAATGAAGTCAGGATTAACGTACGTGATATGGCTTTGAGGGGAGGTAGTCGAAAGGGCACTGTTGCAAAGTTAGCGATGAGGCAGCCTTTTGTCTTATTCAAAGGCCTTACATTTCAAAAACTCTGCTTACCAGGCGCATTTCGCCCAGGGGATCACCATAATAAAATGCTGAGGCCTGGCCTTTGCGTAGTGCACGCATCACCTCAATACCTTTGATGGTGGCGTAAGCCGTCTTCATGGATTTAAATCCCAGCGTGGCGCCGATTATCCGTTTCAGTTTGCCATGATCGCATTCAATCACGTTGTTCCGGTACTTAATCTGTCGGTGTTCAACGTCAGACGGGCACCGGCCTTCGCGTTTGAGCAGAGCAAGCGCGCGACCATAGGCGGGCGCTTTATCCGTGTTGATGAATCGCGGGATCTGCCACTTCTTCACGTTGTTGAGGATTTTACCCAGAAACCGGTATGCAGCTTTGCTGTTACGACGGGAGGAGAGATAAAAATCGACAGTGCGGCCCCGGCTGTCGACGGCCCGGTACAGATACGCCCAGCGGCCATTGACCTTCACGTAGGTTTCATCCATGTGCCACGGGCAAAGATCGGAAGGGTTACGCCAGTACCAGCGCAGCCGTTTTTCCATTTCAGGCGCATAACGCTGAACCCAGCGGTAAATCGTGGAGTGATCGACATTCACTCCGCGTTCAGCCAGCATCTCCTGCAGCTCACGGTAACTGATGCCGTATTTGCAGTACCAGCGTACGGCCCACAGAATGATGTCACGCTGAAAATGCCGGCCTTTGAATGGGTTCATGTGCAGCTCCATCAGCAAAAGGGGATGATAAGTTTATCACCACCGACTATTTGCAACAGTGCCCTTTTGACCATCAACAGCAACTCATACAAAAGGGCTTTGAGAAAGGTATTCAACTTGCAAGACAGGAGAGTCATTCAGAAGGATTCTGATTTTAGTTACGACCAGTGCAATGCTGAGCCTTATGTATCAGCGCTCGCCGCAGCCATGTAACCGAGCGTAGCGAGCGAACTGGCGAGGAAGCGAAGAGGAACCGTTCCGGCAGATAGCTCTTACGCTCAGCACAAGAAGAGTTTTCCATCCTCTGTGGGAAACAGGTCAACTTTAATGGACGCTCCGGACTATGGGAAACAGGTCAACTTCGCGGACGGCCCGGACTATGGGAAACAGGTCAACTTCACGGGCGGCCGGGAGTGTGGGGAACAGGTCAACTTCGCGGACGGCCCGGATTATGGGAAACAGGTCAACTTCGCGGGCGGCCGGGACTGTGGGAAACAGGTCAACTTTGCAGACGGCCCGGACTGTGGGAAACAGGTCAACTTCGCGGGCGGCCGGGAGTGTGGGGAACAGGTCAACTTCGCGGACGGCCCGGACTAAGGGAAACAGGTCAGCTTCTCGGACGGCCCGGACTATGGGAAACAGGTCAACTTCTCGGACGGTCGGGAGTGTGGGAAACAGGTCAAGTTAGGCAAGCACTATGGGAAACACAGCAAGTTCAGTATCCCCCCATATGTCAGCAACAAACTAAGGGGGGAGGAAATAAAAATTACAGACTATTGTTTTTTATCAAGAAAATTAAACAGCAAGCGACCATCTTCTTCAGTGGTATATGTTACCTTTAATGGCGTCTTCTCATTAATTTTCTTCAGAGCAGGTTCCAGGAAGGTACGCTTCATTTCAGCAATATTGTTTTTCTGCGAGGCAGGGAGCATAAACCTTTCACATAACCAGTCATGTGTGGTGATCCAGACACCAGTGCTCCGGAACTGACACAGGCTTTCATAAAGCCGGATGACACGAACACTATTAAGCTGGCCACAGTCATAGAGAGAATAGGTAGTGAACTGGGAGGTTAAGCCGACCAGGAATGGCATGACCTTGTAGTTAAATTCAATCTGCCAGGAACCCCGGCCTCGCTTCATTCCTGCTTCAGCCAGCCACGGACGTTTAACTTCTTCAAACTCACCTTCTTTTGGATAAAAGGTAACCGTTGATTCGCCCAGAGCATTTACCCCAGCCTTCACATCACGACTGGCGACAGACGTAGCGACATTGAAGTATTTGACGTAATCGGAAACGCTGATTTTGAAGAGCGGCAATACGTCAGAGTCATCTTCCTGGCTGTCATTAAAATAGGCCTGCATGAGGCATAACCACAGCACACGTTTTGCCTGAAGAGGCAGGTAATATGCAGCTTCGGTCAATTCGTTAGATTGCTTTATACTGGCGCGTTTTTTAAACGTTTTAGTAGCTGGCAAGAGTGCTTGAGTATCCATTTCAATGCCTATGGGTAAATTTTTACCCACCCATAATGACAGTGAAAACAGAAATTGCAAGCTATCGCGATACTTATCCACCGGAAAAATCTGCACTTTATCCACAAGTGGATAATTGAGAACTGAACTTGACCTCTTTCCCATAGCTTGTTGATGCGTATCCCATAGCTTGTTGACACAAAACCCACTGATACGTGATTAATTTCCCATATTATGTTTACCAGTTGCCCATACAGGCCCCCTCTCAGGCCGCACTGTACGCGGCTTTCAGGCTCCCTAAAAGATGTAAAATAAAGAAAAAGAATAAAAAAGTACTTTATAAAAATATGCCCGTGGATAAGTGGATAACCCCGAGGGGAGGTGATTTTTCAGGCATTGAGCGTAAGCAGAATTTATAAGTTTTGTTCCCTGGTGCTTCCTCGCTCACTCGGGGCTTCGCCCTGTCGCTCGACTGCGGCGAGCACTGCTGGCTCGATCATATCCGTGGCCGGAAGATACTACTCCTCCCCCGAGTCGCTCTCCAGAGCCGGCTACAGCGAGACAACCCGCACGAAGATTTCTATCGTCCCTGCAGACATATTCGAATCGTTTTTATTAACCCTGGCTTCCGTCGTGACAGAACACTACGTCCTGTAAAAGGGGGACTAAGGCCCCTGAATCACACACCTGAATAATGCGGAGTTTTACGATAATGTCATTGCTGGAAACTTTCCTGACCGCTTCTCAGGGGGCAACAATCCTGTTCCTTGCCATGCTGATCTACTGGCAAAAGCGATAAATCCAAGCGGGCTGGCCTTTGGCCAGCTTCGCTGTATAAGGGGAAAAATGCGGCATATCCAGACATTTCACTAGGCAATTTGAATTCAGATATCTATGCTTGGGATCCGGTCAACAGGAGGTAACAAGATGAAACTTGAAACTATACAGATAGATAATACCGTAAGGAGTGGTCTTAATTCTTTCACTGACGGGGTGATTATTCGTGATACAAAGGTATTGATCACGCTCAATCTCCCGGATGGACAGAAAACCACTATTGAGGGGGAATGGCGGCATATGTCGGACGCCAACAGGTTGTCAGAACGTATTACGATGCTTCAGCATGCGATCTATGAGCAGTATGAGGAATACAGAGCAGATATTCCCGTCAGCTGGTCCAGATAACGTCTGACAGACCTCCCCGGCGAGCAGGACGTTCGCCAGCATCATTCTCCTAAGTACTTAAATATTCCCTTTCAGCATGGCTACCGCATCCGCTTCGGGCATCTGAAACTGAACTCGATGCCGCGCAGCAACATCAAGTGCGAACACCTTCGTATAGACTTCCGTCGAGCTAATCGATTTGTGGCCCATCAGGCTCTGCAAAACCTTCAGTGGTATGCCGGCATACAGCATATGCATCGCGTAGGAGTGGCGGAACGTATGCGGGGTGACCGGCACCGAGAATGTCACCCCGTCGACGGCGGCCGCTTCAACCGCTTCGCCAATCCAGGTCCGTACTGTCCGGTCGGTGATGTCCCAGATGCGGGCTTTCTCTGTTCTGCCGGTACGCTTGTTGCGTCTTTCCAGCGGAATTTTCAGGGTGGCCACCATCATCTGCAGCTGGCTGACGTAGTGGTGATCGGAAAGCGGAACCAGACGATGAGCCTGGCTACCGGCGGGAGCTCGGCCGGCTGTCCTGGCCGCTTTTTCGGTGCGCTGCTTAAGCGTGGCCAGCTGCACGAACGGATACGGTGGCACCAGCGAAAAATCCCCCCGGGTCAGCGCCAGCGCCTCGTTGATACGTGCGCCGGTGTTCCAGAGGGTTGCCAGCAGCATCTTGCGGTGCAAATCGGGCACATAATGGAGCAGGGCGCTGACTTCCGGTGCCAGCAGGTATTTCGGTAGTTCATCTTGAACGAGCGCCATCTGGCGCAGGGCCAGCGCGGCGGGATAGTCAATGGCCACCGGCATTTGCGCCGGCTGCTGCGGGTGAGAATATGATAAGAGGCCGCTCATTGGTTTGACATTCCATCAGGTATCACTAATTGATTCCACTCCCTGTTGCGGGTAGCTTCAGCAGCGCGCAGGGCTCTTTCGCGCCTCCAGACTTTACGAAACACGGAAACTGCAGACCATTCATCATGACCTGTAAGACGTGTTTCGGGCATCCCGGTTGCCTTGCGCAGACGGACGGCAAGAATGACAGCGTTGATGCCCAAGCGCGTGAACTGATACTGCCGTTCCCTGAAATAGTCCTTATGCCAAGGAGGGTCGGAGTATTCGGCGGCATATGCAATTGCCCTGTGGGCCTCATCCTGGAGCACCGGCAGTTCACGGATGCGATACATAAGACGTGGCTCTAAAGTCCGCCAGTCACCGGAGACATCGATCAGATTCAGTTCAGGGTAATTCGTGACAGCTTTTCTCTCAGGCTGGGGGGCATCATCATCCTGGCCGTCATCCGTCACAACCCGGAAACAACCCTCAGCATACCGTTCAAGCATGAATACCAACTCGGTGGCAATGTAATGCAGTTCCTTTTTCATTTTATCTTCTGACGCCTGTCTCTCACGCTTAAGCGTGAAATAATGTGTCAGCCAGATGCCAGTGAGTGTTATACCCCCAGTAAGCAGGCCAGTGATAAGCCCGGTTGCCACGTTTCCCCAGATCCCCGCCCCTTGATTAATCAGCTGTACGGAAACCGGATGGGATGTCGCAGCAACTATACTCTCAGTTGCGGCCTGTATATCAGTCATTGATCATTTACCCCTTTATATTCCTGAGAAATCCCGCCCTCTGTCCGTAGTCAGCGGCCGGCAGCCAGCTCTTCAGCCAGTTTCACAAACCTTTTGTGCTCAGTCTGCAGGTAATGGCTGTAAATCCGGGCATCACGTTCTGTCAGTCCGGATGGATTGCCGGTGAAGTAACGTTGCAGCACCGCAATACAGTGATTGTAGGTATCGAGATCATATTCCCAGTTTCCCAGCTCACCGGCCGCATCCAGTTCCTGGCGAAACTGCTCGTATTTACGGAGCAGAATGCCAAGACCTAATTCTGTTGCAGCATAAAGATTATTTTCTCCTGGCGCGGAAATCGCATTACGGATTTTTTCAAAAGCATAACTGAAATCATTTCTCTCATTGAATGCAGTAAACATGTCCTTTCCTCAGTTGAATAGTTAGCCGTGCAATTTTACCACACCTCAATCATCGTCAGATGAGTGCCACTCTGTCGCGACAGTGACTTTCACGAGAGTGATTTTCACATACTAAAATAATAAGCAGCCATATAACAACGTAATTAAATTACCTGACGGCCGCTCTGGCCGGATCCGACTTTTATGTTATTCCACAGTTTCCGGAAGTGTACCACGCACACGGAATAACCACAGCGCCCTTTCAGGGTGGTGAGCGGCCGGTCACGGGGCAGGGGAGGGGCACAACATATATGGTCACTGACAGCTGGAAACACCGCTACATCTTGTGTTTCCGGGCCGCTGCGCGCCGGAGGCCGGAAAGCAGATCCGGGACTGCCTTTTTTCGGATCTGAGCGGGAAAAGTGAGAAACCAACATAGGTGTAACATATCCATATGCCGGGCATCTGCATAGGCAAAGCATACGCATATACCTACCATCTGCATATGTAACACCTATACAAGCCGGGCTTGCAGGCATATACTTCACCTATGCGGGAATACTCCCTGGCACACTCAGCATATGAGGAAAAACCATGCGCACAGTTTCGATATTTAAAAACGGCAATAACCGCGCCATCCGTCTGCCCCGGGACCTGGATTTTGATGGCGTCAGCGAGCTGGAGATCGTCCGGGAAGGGGACAGCATCATTCTGCGTCCCGTCCGGCCGACCTGGGGCTCGTTCGCGCAGCTGGACAGGGCCGATCCGGACTTTATGGCGGAGCGTGAGGATGTGGTCAGCGATGAAGGACGCTTTGAGCCATGAAGAAAACCTGGATGCTCGACACCAACATCTGCTCGTTCATCATGCGCGAGCAGCCGGCAGCGGTGCTGAAGCGCCTGGAGCAGGCGGTGCTGCGCGGTGATCGCATTGTGGTCTCGGCCGTGACGTATGCCGAGATGCGCTTCGGCGCCACCGGCCCGAAGGCCTCGCCGCGCCATATTCAGCTGGTCGACGCGTTCTGCGCGCGCCTCGATGCCGTCCTGCCCTGGGACCGCGCCGCGGTGGACGCCACGACGGACATCCGGGTGGCGCTGCGCCTAGCCGGGACGCCGATCGGCCCGAATGACACGGCCATTGCCGGGCACGCCATCGCGGCGGGCGCCATCCTGGTGACGAACAATGTGAGAGAGTTTGCGCGGGTCCCGGGCCTGGTGCTGGAAGACTGGGTGAAATAATCCCGTAATAATTTCCGTGACGGAGACGACAGACATGAATGGGCTTTGTTGAATAAATCGAACTTTTGCTGAGTTGAAGGATCAGATCACGCATCCTCCCGACTGGATTTGCCCCTATATTTCCAGACACCTGTTATCACTTAATGGAGTGACCCCGAGCCCGTAGACAAATCTGCCCTATAGTTTGAGCATAGGAGGAGTCTATGGGCACATCACGTTTTACCCCTGAATTTAAGGAAGAGGCCGTCCGCCAGATCACCGAGCGGGGCTATTCTATTGCTGAAGTATCTGAACGGCTCGGCGTGTCGGCGCACAGCCTATATAAATGGCTCCGGGCTGTTAAGCCTGACAACAGTGGACAGCAGGCACAGGATTTACTGGATGCCAGAACAGAAATTCTCAGGCTGAAAGCACAGCTTAAACGCACTGAGGAAGAGCGGGATATTCTGAAAAAGGCAGCGCGGTACTTTGCAAGGGAGCCCGACTGAAGTATCGCTTTATCAACGATCACCGTGAAATCTGGTCGATCGTTACAATGTGTCGGGTCCTTAAGGTTGCCCGTGCCGGATTTTATGTCTGGCTCCATAACCCTGTATCTGCCGGAGAAAAGGATAACCAGCGACTGCTGGAACTCATCCGCGACTCCTATACGCTGAGTGGTGGAGTTTACGGTTATCGCAGGGTTCATGGCGATCTTCGCGAAATTGGCGAAGTGTGCAGCAGAAACCGGGTTGCCAAAATCATGAGGAAAAACAGGATTCAGGCTATACATGGTTATAAAGTGCCACGCGGGAGCCGGGGACGACCGTCACTGATAGCGCCTAATCACGTGCGGCGTGAATTTACTGTAGTGAAGCCCAATCAGGTGTGGGTCACCGACATCACCTACATCCGCACCTGGCAGGGCTGGCTGTACCTGGCAGTGGTTATCGATCTTTTTGCCCGTAATGTGGTGGGCTGGTCGATGAAGCCGACACTGTCGCGCGAGCTGGCACTGGATGCGCTGCTGATGGCGGTCTGGCGACGTAAACCTGAAGAAAACGTCATTGTGCACAGCGATAGTAATAATGCCGATGTCAGTCTTTACCACCACTTAGTTTGCCGTTTAACCAGATTGGTGTGATTACTGATGCAGTGAAGACCTTCCCGCATCCTGACTCACACAGCGATCGACCTTTTGTGTCCTGCCCTGGACCCGTCGGTTGCCGGAAGCGCCTTCATGCGAGGCATCTCCTCACCGATGCGCGTGACTCAAGAAGGGCCTGACGGCTTGTCTCGTTACTGTCCTGTCCGGGTTATCTGTCTGGAGATTCAACTCTGTTTCCTCACAGGAGCTCTGTCATGGTTGATAAAGTTACCGAAGCTGCCGTTGTGGGTGGCGTGGATACACATAAAGATTTGCACGTTGCCGCTGTCGTAGATCAGAACAATAAAGTCCTTGGGACTCAGTATTTCTCCACAACACGACAAGGTTACCGGCAGATGCTGGCATGGATGACCTCGTTTGGGACATTAAAGCGAATTGGTGTTGAGTGCACAGGTACCTATGGTTCCGGTTTGCTTCGTTATTTTCAGAACGCCGGGTTAGAAGTTCTTGAGGTGACTGCTCCAGACCGGATGGAGCGACGCAAACGGGGTAAAAGTGACACAATTGATGCTGAATGTGCCGCTCATGCAGCATTCTCAGGCATCAGGACAGTTACTCCCAAAACGCGTGATGGCATGATTGAGTCCCTGCGGGTATTAAAAACTTGCCGAAAAACAGCAATATCAGCCCGCAGAGTCGCTCTCCAGATTATCCATTCAAATATTATCTCTGCCCCGGATGAATTACGTGAACAGCTCAGAAATATGACGCGCATGCAGCTCATCAGGACCCTGGGTTCCTGGAGACCTGATGCCAGTGAATACCGCAATGTAACCAACGTTTATCGCATTTCATTAAAGTCCCTTGCCCGACGCTATCTCGAGTTACATGACGAAATCGCTGATCTGGATGTCATGATTGCGGCAATTGTCGACGAGTTGGCACCTGAGCTGATTAAACGTAATGCTATCGGATACGAAAGCGCTTCACAGTTGCTGATCACTGCCGGAGACAATCCTCAACGGTTAAGATCAGAATCAGGATTTGCGGCACTGTGTGGTGTCAGCCCGGTCCCCGTTTCTTCTGGAAAAACGAACCGTTACCGACTTAATCGTGGTGGAGATCGTGCTGCAAATAGTGCACTTCACATCATCGCCATCGGACGCTTACGAACTGACGCAAAAACAAAGGAATATGTCGCCAGGCGTGTAGCCGAAGGACATACAAAAATGGAAGCGATACGCTGTCTAAAGCGATATATCTCCCGCGAAGTTTACACGTTACTGCGCAATCAAAACAGGCGGATCAACAGTATCCCGATAACAGCTTGACTCTTAGAAGGGCGTCAGTTGCTGTCAGCAGCGTCAGTCCACTGGCGCGGTAGCTCTGATTTTCCGGTTTACGATCCCTGATTTCACCCAGACGGTGCAGGAATACCGCGCGCGCTAGAGAGAGCTCCCATCGCTGCGCGACGGGCCCCAACCGGAGAACCAAGTTAGTTACAGCATTCAAATGAAAATTCATCATAAAACCGGCGCCGGTTTGCCAGCCAGGAGCCCCTCCCCACCACTGAAAAGCGCCGCCGCCCCCGGCCGAAGGCCGGGAGTAGTGTCGCTTTTAATGATGGGTGTTGTAACTACTCTTCGTCATCTCTGTGAGTAGTGTCGCGGTAAGTTCTGGGATACACGCTCGTAAGCGGCCCTAACGGCCCGCTAACGCGGAGATACGCCCCGACTGCGGCTGTCGCCTTGCCGGGACCACTCCGACCGCGTACAGAGGCATCTGAGCCGTTTTTAGCGGGTATAGCTTTGCAGGGAAGGGGGTGGGTGAGGCAGAACCTGTCAAAACAGCAGCCGGCTGCGCCGGGCGACGGCGCCATTTACCCGCAGTACTCCATTCAACTTCAGCTGGCGCCTCCATGCCGCTGACGCGGCATTATCTATACTTTAAGTCTGGCCACTGGAGGTAACCATGTGCGGACGTTTTTCTCAGTCTATGACGCGGGAAGAGTATCTTTCTCTCCTCGCCAATGAAGCCGATCGAAATATTGCCTACGGGCTTTGTTGAATAAATCAGATTTCGGGTAAGTCTCCCCCGTAGCGGGTTGTGTTTTCAGGCAATACGCACGCTTTCAGGCATACCTGCTTTCGTCATTTTGTTCAGCGCTCGTACCAGGGCCATAGCGGGGTCGTTTGCGGGAGGGGGCGGAATCCTACGCTAAGGCTTTGGCCAGCGATATTCTCCGGTGAGATTGATGTGTTCCCATCCGAGCGGCGAAACATGGGCCAAGAGATCGGGCGATAGCAGCTTTCCATCGCGTTTCTGGTTTGCAACGACCTCGCCGAGCTTCATGGTGTTCCAGAAGATGATGATGGCGGCGAGCAGATTCATGCCGGCGATGCGGTAATGCTGGCCTTCGGCGGAACGGTCGCGGATTTCACCGCGGCGGTGGAAGCTGATTGCCCGCTTCAGCGCATGATGAGCTTCGCCTTTGTTGAGCCCGATCTGGGCACGCCGTTGGAGTTCGGCATCCAGAATCCAGTCGATCATGAACAGGGTGCGCTCGACGCGACCGACTTCCCGCAGGGCTGTCGCGAGCTCGTTCTGCCGCGGATAGGAGGCGAGTTTCCGCAGAATCTGGCTTGGCGCGACGGTCCCGGCAGCAATGGTGGCGGCGATGCGCAGGATGTCGGGCCAATTGCGCTCGATCATGGCTTGGTTGACCTTTCCGCCGATCAACGCTCGCAGGTGCGCCGGGGCGGCCGACGGATTGAACGCGTAGAGCCGTTTGGATGGCAGGTCGCGGATGCGCGGAGCGAACCGGTAGCCGAGAATGGCACATGCGGCAAAGACGTGATCGGTGAAGCCGCCCGTGTCGGTGAACTGCTCGCGGATATGGCGTCCAGCATCGTTCATCAGCAGGCCATCGAGGATGTAAGGCGCTTCGCTTGCCGTTGCAGGAATCACCTGGGTTGCGAACGGCGCATATTGGTCGGAGACGTGGCTATAGGCTTTCAGGCCCGGGGTATTGCCATATTTCGCGTTGACCAGGTTCATGGCCTCACCTTGCTCTGTAGCGACGAAGAACTGTCCGTCGCTCGAAGCCGACGTGCCCATGCCCCAGAACCGGGCCATGGGTAACGCTGCCTGTGCCTCGACCACCATGGCCAGCGCCCGGTCATAGGCTTCGCCCTCGACATGCCACCGTCCAATGCGGATCAATTCCCAGAAGGTGTGGGTGTTTGTCGCATCCGCCATTTTGCGCAAGCCGAGGTTGATCCCTTCCGCCAAGATAACGTTCATTAGCCCGATCCGGTCAGCGCAGGGTGCTCCTGTGCGCAGATGGGTGAACGCTTCGGTGAAGCCGGTCGCCGCATCCACCTCCAGCAGGAGATCGGTGATGCGCGTGGGCGGGATCGGGGTCTGACGCTCAGTGGAACGAAAACTCACGTTAAGGGATTTTGGTCATGAGATTATCAAAAAGGATCTTCACCTAGATCCTTTTAAATTAAAAATGAAGTTTTAAATCAATCTAAAGTATATATGAGTAAACGGCACTGTTGCAAATAGTCGGTGGTGATAAACTTATCATCCCCTTTTGCTGATGGAGCTGCACATGAACCCATTCAAAGGCCGGCATTTTCAGCGTGACATCATTCTGTGGGCCGTACGCTGGTACTGCAAATACGGCATCAGTTACCGTGAGCTGCAGGAGATGCTGGCTGAACGCGGAGTGAATGTCGATCACTCCACGATTTACCGCTGGGTTCAGCGTTATGCGCCTGAAATGGAAAAACGGCTGCGCTGGTACTGGCGTAACCCTTCCGATCTTTGCCCGTGGCACATGGATGAAACCTACGTGAAGGTCAATGGCCGCTGGGCGTATCTGTACCGGGCCGTCGACAGCCGGGGCCGCACTGTCGATTTTTATCTCTCCTCCCGTCGTAACAGCAAAGCTGCATACCGGTTTCTGGGTAAAATCCTCAACAACGTGAAGAAGTGGCAGATCCCGCGATTCATCAACACGGATAAAGCGCCCGCCTATGGTCGCGCGCTTGCTCTGCTCAAACGCGAAGGCCGGTGCCCGTCTGACGTTGAACACCGACAGATTAAGTACCGGAACAACGTGATTGAATGCGATCATGGCAAACTGAAACGGATAATCGGCGCCACGCTGGGATTTAAATCCATGAAGACGGCTTACGCCACCATCAAAGGTATTGAGGTGATGCGTGCACTACGCAAAGGCCAGGCCTCAGCATTTTATTATGGTGATCCCCTGGGCGAAATGCGCCTGGTAAGCAGAGTTTTTGAAATGTAAGGCCTTTGAATAAGACAAAAGGCTGCCTCATCGCTAACTTTGCAACAGTGCCGTCAAAAGTGCGTCTGCGTGTTGCTGCAGTGTGATTTAGTAGCACGCCCGTCGAGCTTCATCCCCCTTCTGTTGAGAGCGAAATCAAAACAATATGATTTTTTTCTTGCAACATGACACTTTTTGTTCAAAATGACAAAAAACGTCATGAGGTGATAAATGGACAATATTGAGCAGTTACGGAAAGTCGCTACACGTGCAGGTAAGCTTCTGACATCTTTGAGCGAAAGTATCCGACAGCAAAAAGAGGAATTGAAGCTTACCGAGTTCTATCAGGAATACAGCAAAGCCGCTCTGTATAAGCTGCCTAAGCTCAGTAAAGGCAGTGTTGAGTATGCTGTGTCCGAAATGGAAGCCGGTGGCTACATTTTTAAAAAGAAACCTTCTGGTAATACGATGAAATACGCGATGACGATTCAGAATGTCATCGATCTGTATAACCATCGTAAAGTACCGAAGTACAGGGATCGCTTCGATAAAGCCTTTACGATTTTTGTATGTAATCTTAAAGGTGGTGGTTCCAAGACAGTTTCTACCGCTTCATTATCACATGCTTTTCGAGCTCATCCTCAGCTTCTGTTCGAAGACCTGCGTATTCTGGCCATCGATTTCGATCCGCAGGCATCTCTGACAATGTTCCTGAGCCATGAGAATTCAGTGGGCTTGGTTGAAAATACGGCTGCTCAGGCCATGCTCCAGAACGTGTCTCGTGAAGAATTACTTTCCGATTTTATAGTACCGTCTATTATCCCTGGTGTTGATGTAATCCCCGCTTCCATTGACGATGCATTTCTTGCTGAAGGCTGGAAGGGATTGTGTGAAGAACATCTGCCAGGGAAAAATATTCATGCGGTGCTTAAAGAGAACATTATCGACAAGCTCCAGCATGACTACGACTTTATTTTCCTTGATAGTGGTCCTCACCTTGATGCGTTCCTGAAAAACTGCATTGGGGCGGCAGACCTGATGTTGACCCCTCTTCCACCGGCGACGGTTGATTTTCATTCTTCCCTGAAGTTTGTGGCCAGCCTCCCTGCCCTCATAGATTCCATCGAAATGGATGGGCACACCTGCAATCTCATCGGTAATGTCGGCTTCATGTCCAAGATCCTGAACAAGTCTGATCACAAAATTTGCCATAGTCAGGCCAAAGAGGTTTTCGGTGCCGATATGCTAGACATGGTTCTGCCAAGACTGGATGGTTTCGAACGTTGTGGGGAGACTTTTGACACAGTTATTTCAGCAAATCCAGCAACCTATGATGGAAGTACAGAGGCACTAAAAAGCGCAAAATCAGCAGCGGAAGACTTTGCGAAGGCAGTCTTTGATCGCATCGAGTTCATTCGTACTAACGGAGGTATGTGATGTCGAATGAGAAAAGAAAAACCATCGGCAGACAGTTAAATACCCAGGCGTCAATTGCGGAAATGACGGACACCGGTAGAAGCCAGGTATTTACCTTAAAAACCGGCAGGAAGGTAACGTTCAGGTTTGTTCGGGTGCCTGCATCTGAAGTTGAAAGTAAGACCTTCGTAAACCAGGAAAACAACGGAAGAGATCAACTTGCACTGACCAGGGAATCCCTGAAATCCATTATCCAGACGATTAAGTTTCAGCAGTTCTTTCCCTGTATTGGTATTAAGCAAAGTGAAAGGATTGAGATACTGGATGGTTCAAGACGGCGAGCCTCAGCAATTTTTGTCCGTACAGGCCTTGATGTAATGGTTACCGAAGAGCATTTATCAGCTGATGAAGCTCGCCAACTGGCTAAAGATATCCAGACAGCTAAAGAACATAATCTTCGGGAGATTGGCCTGAGATTGATCGCTCTTAAAGAGTCCGGATTTAATCAAAAGGAAATTGCTGAACTGGAGGGGTTATCTCAAGCTAAAGTTACCAGGGCGCTGCAGGCGGCGGCCGTACCGCAAGACTTGATTTCTCTGTTCCCGGTTCAGTCGGAGCTATCGTTTAGTGACTATAAACTTCTTTTAGAAGTTAATGAAAAACTCAGTGAAAAGGGATTAACGCCTGAAGAACTCATTCAGTCTGTATCAGCTCAGCTCGATGCAATTTTGAGTGAAGGCGAGCGACCAGAAGACGAACAGAAAGCCAGTATACTGAAGCTGATTTCTCAGGCATCTCAGGCATTGATAGATCCATCTCCCAAGGAAAAGTCAGTGGTTTCCCCACTCTGGTCTTTTGAAGAAAAGGACAAGTTCGCGCGTAAGCGTGTGAAAGGGCGTACGCTGACTTATGAGTTTAGCCGTATGTCAAAAGTGATTCAGGATGAACTGGACAAGGCTATCAACGAGGTCCTTGACAGAAATTTGAGTCAATAATTTCGCCATGGCGATTTCACATCTAACTTATTGTAATTAGGCAGTTTAGGCTGAGAATTTCAAGGTGAAATCGCCAAAGTTTTACGCCAGTTTCGCTGAAGGAATATCTGACCATCGTGTCGTATAAGCAGGAGAAAGCATCTCCCGTTTCATCTGCCATTCCGGGGCAATACCCCGCCCCGCAAACCATACTTTACCCAGCCCTGAGTTGTTGATCCCGTCCAGAACCTTCATCAGCTCAGCACTGTAAGGGCGTGGCGGGCGTTCGTCGAACAGCTGCAGCTGCGAAACGCCGGAGCCGGTGAAGTCATTCAGCATAACTCCGGCTTTGGCATACCGGTGCCCATCCCTCCAGATACGCTCCAGAGCCGTTGTAGCGGCTGCAATGATGTCCCTGGTGTCCTGAGTGGGTGTAAGAAGTTTTTCCGTAGCCACGTTGCCGTAGTAAGGCTCTTTAATGGCGAACGGAGACGTTTTGATGAAAACGGAAATATGCCGGCAATACTGGTGCTCTTTACGCAGTTTTTCAGAGGCCCGCTCTGCGTGCTGACAGATAGCCTGACGGAGTGACTCGTACTCCGTGATCTTCACGCCAAAACTGCGGCTGCAGACAATTTGCTGTTTCGTCGGAGGGGCTTCCTCAAGCGAAAGGCAGCTTTCCCCGTTCAGTTCCCGTACCGTTCGCTCAAGGACCACAGAAAAATTTTTGCGGATGAAGGCCGGGTTCGTCAGGGCGAGATCGAGCGCGGTCTTAATGCCCAGTACATTCAGCTTGCGTGCAATACGGTTACCCACCCCCCAGATTTCTTCAACCGGCTGCAGTGAAAGCAGTTTCCGCGTTCTCTGCGGATTTCCCCTGGTCAGAGCAAGTACGCCACGAAACTGTTTCCACTCTTTTGAGGCCCACTGGGCTGATTTTGCGAGGGTCTTCGTTGGTCCGGCGCCCACGCCAATGGTCAGGTGGGTACAGTCATACACGTGCTGACGCAGCTGCCGGCCGAAGTCCTCAAGCTCCATACAGTGCTCCACGCCGGTCAAATCGAGGAACATCTCATCAATTGAATACTGTTCCACTCTGGGGGCCAGTTCCTCCAGGCTGTTCATCACGCGCGCCAACATCGAGGCATAAAGTTCATAGTTACTTGAAAACGCATATATTTTTTCCGGGTATCTTTCGTTTTTTATCTGAAACCACGGAGTTTCCATTTTGATCCAGGGCTTCGCCTCGGCACTGCGAGCGATTACATTCCCGTCGTTGTTGCTCAGGACGACTATCGGCTTTCCTTTCAAATCCGGGCGGAAAACACGTTCACAGCTGGCATAGAAGCTGTTCACATCGGCCAGGGCAAACATCAGTACATCTCCCTCGGGCGGTGGATGATATGCGTGACGACGCCAAAGATATCCAGCTCGTCGGGATCAGGATAAATCGGCGACCAGGAGGCATTCATGGGCTGCAGCGTCAGTCGCGGCGTCAGCAGAAGCCGTTTCACCGTAAACTCCCCCTGCATGCTGGCGACAACGATATCGCCGTGCCGCGGCTTTTCAGCACTGTCCACAACCAGCAGATCGCCATTGTACAGACTGCCGTCGGCCATGCTGTCTCCGCTGGCACGCAGGTAGTACGTCGCGCTCGGATGCCGTATGCAGTAATCATGGAGATCCAGATCGGACTCGACATAGTCAGCAGCAGGGCTGGGAAAACCGCAGCTGGCCAGATCGGCAAACAATGGATGGGCCTGTGGCGGGAGTTCTTTCCCGGTGCTGAAAAGTTGTAGTTTCATCTTTCCTCCTGACACTCTAATTTTACTGGTTATACATACAGTGTTCACCGGGAGACCGGTAGAGATCAAGGGGTGAAAGTCCCCGACCATTGAAGGACCAGCAATCCACAAGGTCCCCGAGTCATGCGTTGCATACCGCGAGGTATGGGGCGAAGCGTTGACAGGGGTGTTGACAGGCCAGCCATTGAGCCACGAAATGTATATTAAATTACCGGGTGCCGACGTTGTACTGTTAACGGAAGGCAACATCATAGGGTGCGATACTGCGAGTGCCACATGGACCCGGCGGGGTCTGAGACCCTGGCATGTCAATACGATCTCTACGCGGGAACCGGGAGATCTCCCCTCTGACCATCTGCCAGTGTCGGAGACGGCCCGCACCGGGAAGACGAGGAGTCATAGCCGGTGATGTACGGAGAGGAGAAGTCGGACTCGCTCATAGTAGCGGCGAAGCAGGCGAACAACCCGAAAGGAGCGGAGTCAGTGGAGCGAAGGAGCGGGGCCAAGGGGAACGCGGAACAGCCACACATGCGCCGGACACAGAGCCGGGAAAGCATGTCACAGAGGCTGTCACGCGTGCGGGAAGCTGCGAAGCAGCGGAAGAAAGAACGGTTTACAGCATTGTTCCACCTGCTGACAGTCGAAGCACTGGAAGCCGCATTCCTCTCCCTGAGCAGGAAAGCGGCCGCCGGAGTGGATGGCATCAGGTGGATGGACTACGCCGGAAACATGAAGAACAACATAACAGATCTGCACCGGAGGCTACATTAGGGCAGCTACAGGGCGCAGCCCGGCAGGCGTCACTACATCCCAAAAGCGGATGGAAAACAACGCCCGCTCGGCATCGCCTCGCTGGAGGACAAGATCGTCCAGTATGCGCTGGTGAAAATCCTGAACGCAGTCTATGAAAACGACTTTATGGGGTTCTCATACGGGTTCAGACCCGGGCGAAGCCAGCACGATGCACTGGACGCACTGGCCACAGGGCTGGTACGCACTAACGTAAACTGGGTACTGGATGCCGACATCAGTCAGTTCTTCGACAGGGTGAGCCACGAATGGCTGATCAGGTTCACAGAGCATCGGATCGGCGACCGGAGCGTAATCAGGCTCATACGTAAGTGGCTCACAGCCGGGACGTTGGAGGAGGGTCAATGGCGAGCAACGGAGGAAGGCACCCCACAGGGTGCGGTCATCTCACCGCTGCTGGCAAACATATACCTCCACTACGTCTTCGATCTGTGGGCGCATCAGTGGCGACGTCGCTATGCCACAGGCAATGTGGTAATGGTCAGATACGCCGATGACATCGTCATCGGGTTCGACAAACGATACGATGCCCGGCGCTTCCGTATAGCCATGCAGCGCAGACTGAGGGAGTTCGGACTCACGGTTCACCCGGAGAAAACCCGTCTGATGGAGTTCGGCCGCTTCGCTGCCGAAAACCGTGCCATCAGGGGAAAAGGCAAACCAGAAACGTTCAACTTCCTCGGGTTCACGCACATCAGCGGGAAAGATCGCAACGGCAGGTTCATGCTGATACGAAAGACCCGCCGGGATCGGATGACGGCAACTCTGAAAGCCATCAAAGACGGTCTGCGAAGGCGCTGGCATTACTCAATCCCCGAACAGGGAAAATGGCTCAGGAGAGTGGTTCAGGGATACCTGAACTATCACTCGGTACCGGGCAACTTCCCCACCATGCAGAAGTTCAGGACACACGTAACAAACCTCTGGCGCCGGGCGCTCAGGCGCAGGAGCCAGAAGGATGATACGACCTGGACGAAAGCAAACAAACTGGCAGCCGCATGGCTACCAAGGGTTCGGGTTCTTCATCCATGGCCTGTGGAGCGGTTCACCGCCAGACACCCGAGGCAGGAGCCCGGTGCGTAAATCGCGCACGCCGGGATCTGTGCGGGGGGTATCCGGTAACGGGTATCCCTACCGCGACATATTTAACAGCGTGACGATAATCCAGATCGCCTGCCGGATAATGGTGCCAACTTACTGATTTAGTGTACGATGGTGTCTTTGAGGTGCTCCAGTGGCTTCCATCTCCATCAGTTGTCCCTCCTGCTCAGCTACTGAAGGCGTGGTGCGTAACGGTAAAAGTACTGCCGGACATCAGCGCTATCTCTGCTCTCACTGCCGTAAAACATGGCAGCTACAGTTCACTTACACCGCCTCTCAGCCCGGTACGCACCAGAAAATCATTGATATGGCCATGAATGGCGTTGGATGCCGGGCAACCGCCCGCATTATGGGCGTTGGCCTCAACACGATTTTACGTCACTTAAAAAACTCAGACCGCAGTCGGTAACCTCACGCATACAACCGGGCAGTGACGTCATTGTCTGCGCGGAAATGGACGAACAGTGGGGCTACGTCGGGGCTAAATCACGTCAGCGCTGGTTATTTTACGCCTATGGCAGGATGTGCAGGACGGTGGTGGCACGCGTCTTTGGTGAGCGTACTCTGGCCACGCTGGAGCGTCTTCCGGGCCTGCTGTCGGCCTTTGAGGTCGTGGTATGGATGACGGATGGCTGGCCGCTTTATGAATCCCGCCTGAAGGGAGAACTGCACGTTATCAGCAAGCGATATACGCAGCGAATTGAGCGGCATAACCAGAATCTGAGGCAGCATCTGGCAAGGCTGGGCAGGAAGTCACTGTCGTTCTCAAAATCGGTGGCGCTGCATGACAAAGTCATCGGGCATTATCTGAACATAAAACACTATCAGTAAGTTGGAGTCATTACCAACCAGTTCACCACCTACTCGCTCCGCGATTGTGGCAGTCTTCGAAATCCCCGGACGATCCGCCTTTATGAAAGTCTTGCTCAATTCAAATCTTCAGGCTTATGGGTTACTACTCATGCTTGGTTAAATGACCGTTTCGTCTTACCGGAATCCCAGCAGAAGAACTTGGCAGAGTTGAAACGATCTTTCCTTGATCCTGCACTCAAGCAGATAAATGAGAAAACACCTTTACTTGCTAAGTATAGTATTGATGATTCAGGAAAATTTCTGTTCTCAATAATTGATAAGCAAAATCCCGTCTGACATAAATCAGCACACATGAGCCTGTCATTTGACAAATTTTTGTCATGAAGATGGGCGGATTTCCACACAGCACCGGCGCCCGGTAAGGTGGGCGGATTCCCACACGGCACCGGCGCCCGGCAAGATGGGCGGATTTCCACACAGCACCGGCGCCCGGTAAGGTGGGCGGATTTCCACACAGCACCGGCGCCCGGCAAGGTGGGCGGATTCCCACACGGCACCGGCGCCCGGCAAGATGGGCGGATTTCCACACAGCACCGGCGCCCGGTAAGGTGGGCGGATTTCCACACAGCACCGGCGCCCGGCAAGGTGGGCGGATTCCCACACGGCACCGGCGCGCGGCAAGGTGGGCGGATTCCCACACGGCACCGGCGCGCGGCAAGGTGGGCGGATTTCCACACAGCACCGGCGCCCGGCAAGGTGGGCGGATTCCCACACGGCACCGGCGCGCGGCAAGGTGGGCGGATTCCCACACGGCACCGGCGCGCGGCAAGGTGGGCGGATTTCCACACAGCACCGGCGCCCGGTAAGGTGGGCGGATTCCCACACGGCACCGGCGCCCGGTAAGGTGGGCGGATTCCCACACGGCACCGGCGCCCGGTAAGGTGGGCGGATTCCCACACGGCACCGGCGCCCGGCAAGATGGGCGGATTTCCACACAGCACCGGCGCCCGGTAAGGTGGGCGGATTTCCACACAGCACCGGCGCCCGGCAAGGTGGGCGGATTCCCACACGGCACCGGCGCCCGGCAAGATGGGCGGATTTCCACACAGCACCGGCGCCCGGTAAGGTGGGCGGATTTCCACACAGCACCGGCGCCCGGCAAGGTGGGCGGATTCCCACACGGCACCGGCGCGCGGCAAGGTGGGCGGATTCCCACACGGCACCGGCGCGCGGCAAGGTGGGCGGATTTCCACACAGCACCGGCGCCCGGCAAGGTGGGCGGATTCCCACACGGCACCGGCGCGCGGCAAGGTGGGCGGATTCCCACACGGCACCGGCGCGCGGCAAGGTGGGCGGATTTCCACACGGCACCGGCGCCCGGCAAGGTGGGCCGATTCCCATATCGACATGTATGTAGCTTGTGTTATCTGTGGATTGTGCAGCTCAGCGGGTCGCTGGTCGTATGGCGGAGTGTCCCCCGTAACCGGCCGCGTGCGGCCGCTAACGCGCAGTACGGCGCCGCGTCCCGCAGACGGGCCGCCGTTCCCGCGCGCAGCACTGCGCACCCCCGTGGGGGACGTACGGCAGCTGCGTGGCGGTGAGCGGGATTAGGGCTTTGCAGCTACCGTGTTAAGTTCCCTGGTGTCGCTGAAATAGTTGATGAACATCCCCCTAAGCGTCAGCAGCAAGCTGCCGCCGCTTAGGCCCCGGAAATCACGCCCTTTACGTCGTAAACGCCGTAAAGCCCGCTCACCGGGGTTAAAAGGGATTACTTTGACTTCTTCATTGCTGTTCGCGAGTTAAGGCTAATCAGGGCAGGGGGTAGGGTGGCAGAATTTATAGCCCGGCAACCGGCTACGCCGGGCTTTCGGCGCCATTTTACAACACAGACGGCTTTGTTGAATAAATCGAACTTTTGCTGGCACTGTTGCAAAGTTAGCGATGAGGCAGCCTTTTGTCTTATTCAAAGGCCTTACATTTCAAAAACTCTGCTTACCAGGCGCATTTCGCCCAGGGGATCACCATAATAAAATGCTGAGGCCTGGCCTTTGCGTAGTGCACGCATCACCTCAATACCTTTGATGGTGGCGTAAGCCGTCTTCATGGATTTAAATCCCAGCGTGGCGCCGATTATCCGTTTCAGTTTGCCATGATCGCATTCAATCACGTTGTTCCGGTACTTAATCTGTCGGTGTTCAACGTCAGACGGGCACCGGCCTTCGCGTTTGAGCAGAGCAAGCGCGCGACCATAGGCGGGCGCTTTATCCGTGTTGATGAATCGCGGGATCTGCCACTTCTTCACGTTGTTGAGGATTTTACCCAGAAACCGGTATGCAGCTTTGCTGTTACGACGGGAGGAGAGATAAAAATCGACAGTGCGGCCCCGGCTGTCGACGGCCCGGTACAGATACGCCCAGCGGCCATTGACCTTCACGTAGGTTTCATCCATGTGCCACGGGCAAAGATCGGAAGGGTTACGCCAGTACCAGCGCAGCCGTTTTTCCATTTCAGGCGCATAACGCTGAACCCAGCGGTAAATCGTGGAGTGATCGACATTCACTCCGCGTTCAGCCAGCATCTCCTGCAGCTCACGGTAACTGATGCCGTATTTGCAGTACCAGCGTACGGCCCACAGAATGATGTCACGCTGAAAATGCCGGCCTTTGAATGGGTTCATGTGCAGCTCCATCAGCAAAAGGGGATGATAAGTTTATCACCACCGACTATTTGCAACAGTGCCAGCCCTCGCTAGATTTTAATGCGGATGTTGCGATTACTTCGCCAACTATTGCGATAACAAGAAAAAGCCAGCCTTTCATGATATATCTCCCAATTTGTGTAGGGCTTATTATGCACGCTTAAAAATAATAAAAGCAGACTTGACCTGATAGTTTGGCTGTGAGCAATTATGTGCTTAGTGCATCTAACGCTTGAGTTAAGCCGCGCCGCGAAGCGGCGTCGGCTTGAACGAATTGTTAGACATTATTTGCCGACTACCTTGGTGATCTCGCCTTTCACGTAGTGAACAAATTCTTCCAACTGATCTGCGCGCGAGGCCAAGCGATCTTCTTCTTGTCCAAGATAAGCCTGTCTAGCTTCAAGTATGACGGGCTGATACTGGGCCGGCAGGCGCTCCATTGCCCAGTCGGCAGCGACATCCTTCGGCGCGATTCTGCCGGTTACTGCGCTGTACCAAATGCGGGACAACGTAAGCACTACATTTCGCTCATCGCCAGCCCAGTCGGGCGGCGAGTTCCATAGCGTTAAGGTTTCATTTAGCGCCTCAAATAGATCCTGTTCAGGAACCGGATCAAAGAGTTCCTCCGCCGCTGGACCTACCAAGGCAACGCTATGTTCTCTTGCTTTTGTCAGCAAGATAGCCAGATCAATGTCGATCGTGGCTGGCTCGAAGATACCTGCAAGAATGTCATTGCGCTGCCATTCTCCAAATTGCAGTTCGCGCTTAGCTGGATAACGCCACGGAATGATGTCGTCGTGCACAACAATGGTGACTTCTACAGCGCGGAGAATCTCGCTCTCTCCAGGGGAAGCCGAAGTTTCCAAAAGGTCGTTGATCAAAGCTCGCCGCGTTGTTTCATCAAGCCTTACGGTCACCGTAACCAGCAAATCAATATCACTGTGTGGCTTCAGGCCGCCATCCACTGCGGAGCCGTACAAATGTACGGCCAGCAACGTCGGTTCGAGATGGCGCTCGATGACGCCAACTACCTCTGATAGTTGAGTCGATACTTCGGCGATCACCGCTTCCCTCATGATGTTTAACGCCTGGCACAGCGGATCGCAAACCTGGCGCGGCTTTTGGTACAAAAGGCGTGACAGGTTTGCGAATCCGTTGCTGCCACTTGTTAACCCTTTTGCCAGATTTGGTAACTATAATTTATGTTAGAGGCGAAGTCTTGGGTAAAAACTGGCCTAAAATTGCTGGGGATTTCAGGAAAGTAAACATCACCTTCCGGCTCGATGTCTATTGTAGATATATGTAGTGTATCTACTTGATCGATCAGGCTTTTGTATATCTCCCCACCACCTGAAACAATGACATGATCCGTTATTTTCTTTAGGTTGGTTAAAGCATCTTTAATTGATGGAAAGATCACTACGTTCTCATTGTCAGATGTAAAACTTGAACGTGTTACGACCGCATACTTTCGGTTGGGTAATGCTCCCATTGATTCAAAAGTCTTGCGTCCAACCAACAGCCATTGGTTATAGGTAATAGCTTTAAACAGGAGCTGTTCACCTTTGGCACTCCATGGAATATCAGGGCCATTCCCGATAACTCCATTCTTCGATATAGCTACCATTAGTGATAGTTTCACAATTCTTCCTCAGAGGTTAACTTTGTTTTAGGGCGACTGCCCTGCTGCGTAACATCGTTGCTGCTCCATAACATCAAACATCGACCCACGGCGTAACGCGCTTGCTGCTTGGATGCCCGAGGCATAGACTGTACAAAAAAACAGTCATAACAAGCCATGAAAACCGCCACTGCGCCGTTACCACCGCTGCGTTCGGTCAAGGTTCTGGACCAGTTGCGTGAGCGCATACGCTACTTGCATTACAGCTTACGAACCGAACAGGCTTATGTCCACTGGGTTCGTGCCTTCATCCGTTTCCACGGTGTGCGTCACCCGGCAACCTTGGGCAGCAGCGAAGTCGAGGCATTTCTGTCCTGGCTGGCGAACGAGCGCAAGGTTTCGGTCTCCACGCATCGTCAGGCATTGGCGGCCTTGCTGTTCTTCTACGGCAAGGTGCTGTGCACGGATCTGCCCTGGCTTCAGGAGATCGGAAGACCTCGGCCGTCGCGGCGCTTGCCGGTGGTGCTGACCCCGGATGAAGTGGTTCGCATCCTCGGTTTTCTGGAAGGCGAGCATCGTTTGTTCGCCCAGCTTCTGTATGGAACGGGCATGCGGATCAGTGAGGGTTTGCAACTGCGGGTCAAGGATCTGGATTTCGATCACGGCACGATCATCGTGCGGGAGGGCAAGGGCTCCAGGATCGGGCCTTGATGTTACCCGAGAGCTTGGCACCCAGCCTGCGCGAGCAGCTGTCGCGTGCACGGGCATGGTGGCTGAAGGACCAGGCCGAGGGCCGCAGCGGCGTTGCGCTTCCCGACGCCCTTGAGCGGAAGTATCCGCGCGCCGGGCATTCCTGGCCGTGGTTCTGGGTTTTTGCGCAGCACACGCATTCGACCGATCCACGGAGCGGTGTCGTGCGTCGCCATCACATGTATGACCAGACCTTTCAGCGCGCCTTCAAACGTGCCGTAGAACAAGCAGGCATCACGAAGCCCGCCACACCGCACACCCTCCGCCACTCGTTCGCGACGGCCTTGCTCCGCAGCGGTTACGACATTCGAACCGTGCAGGATCTGCTCGGCCATTCCGACGTCTCTACGACGATGATTTACACGCATGTGCTGAAAGTTGGCGGTGCCGGAGTGCGCTCACCGCTTGATGCGCTGCCGCCCCTCACTAGTGAGAGGTAGGGCAGCGCAAGTCAATCCTGGCGGATTCACTACCCCTGCGCGAAGGCCATCGGTGCCGCATCGAACGGCCGGTTGCGGAAAGTCCTCCCTGCGTCCGCTGATGGCCGGCAGCAGCCCGTCGTTGCCTGATGGATCCAACCCCTCCGCTGCTATAGTGCAGTCGGCTTCTGACGTTCAGTGCAGCCGTCTTCTGAAAACGACATTTGAACCGGGAACCTTCCCTTTTTGGCTAGGCGTGAAACAATGGTCATTTTCCCTATACCCAAAATGACCAGGAGGCCCGCATGAAAGTCGCACGCATCTACCTGCGCGTGATGTCATTTTCAGAAGACGACTGCACGGAATATCAGGAGTCGGCTGCACTGGTGGATTGCAGCGCGGTGTACAGGGCCGTCTTGCTCACCTTGAGCCGTGTAGCGGCCTCTCGGACATTAAGCCCGTTGGCGATGTGCTCCCGCGCTCGCTGCAACTTGTCGGCGGTGACAACCGGCTTTCGCCCGCCCTTCCTCCCACGAGCGGCGGCGGCAGTCAACCCGGCCTTGGTGCGCTCGCGGATCAAGTCGCGCTCGAACTGGCCCAGCGCGCCGAACACGTGGAAGATGAGCCGCCCGCCTGGCGTGGTGGTGTCGATGGCTTCCGTCAGAGAACGGAAGCCGACGCCTCGCGCTTCCAGCGCGCCTATCGTTTCGATTAGGTGCGGCATAGAGCGCCCGAGCCGATCCAGCCGCCAGACGGCCAGCACGTCGCCGTCGCGCAGGTAGGCCAGCGCATCAGCCAAGCCGGGGCGGTCGGCCTTGGCCCCGGAAGCCGTGTCCTCGAAAACGCGCTCGCAGCCTGCCTTGCGTAGCGCATCCGTCTGCAAGGCGGTGTCCTGTTCCGCCGTCGATACCCGCGCATAGCCGATCAGTGCCATTTGCCGCCTCTCTTGTCCGTCATTCCGTCCGCCTATCTTAATGTCCGACAACCCGTTGTGCAATAACTTTGCTGGACAGTGTCCGGCATGGCCGACTAATGATCGTTTGACGGACATTGACGGTAAGGCATTTTTGCATTACTATGTGAAGCATCAACCTTGATTGCGAGGGCAAACCACCATGACCACATTGACCGTTACCGCACGGGGACAAGTGACGTTTCGGAAGGACGTACTGCAACACCTCGGCATCAGGCCAGGCGACAAGATCGAGCTGGACTTGTTGCCAGACGGTCGGGGCGTGCTCAAGGCGGCACGGCCCGCAGGGACGATAGCCAGCTTTGTCGGCCTGCTCGCGGGCAAGACGCAGAAGGTTGCCACCATCGAAGAAATCAACGAGGCGGCGGCGCAAGGCTGGGCAGGTAAGCAATGAAGGTCGCAGTCGATACCAACGTCCTTGTGCGTGCGGTTGTGCGTGACGATCCCGCACAAGCGGACGTTGCCGCCGCAGTCTTGACCGACGCCGAGTTGATCGCGGTCGCGCTGCCGTGCCTATGCGAATTTGTTTGGGTGCTGCTGCGTGTCTACGGCTTCCAGCAAGCCGACGCGGCCAGCGCGATCCGGGCACTACTGGCCGCCGCGAATGTGGAAGTGAACCGGCCTGCCGTGGAGGCTGGCTTGCTGGTGCTCGACGCGGGCGGAGACTTTGCCGATGGCGTCATTGCCTACGAAGGCAACTGGCTTGGCGGGGAAACCTTCGTTTCCTTCGATAAGAAGGCGGTGGCACTTCTCACGGCGCAAGGGCAATCAACGCGCCTTTTGTGACGGACATGAGCATGAACGAATTCCGCCGACTGGCCGCGAAGATCGACCAACACATGCAGCAGCTTGCCGCCCAGGGTGTCAGCGAGGCCCATGCCATCATCAATCGCATGATGGGGTACGGGCCTGACCTGCACAGGATTTGGGTCGGCACATCCGATCAGCAGCTCATGGCGCTGTCCCGCGAGTTCCCAGGGTTCTACCGCTACGCCCGCATCATGGAAGAGGCATCCGAAGCCGAGCGCCGCAAGGCTTCGCGGCCCTATGACGGCATGGCCGAGTTCTCCGAACAGCACAAGCAAATGGGCGCGCAACTGCTGACCACGGCGGCCACGCTTGAGCGTGGCTACCAGGCGTTTCGTGCGAGCGGCAGTCTCCAAGACTTCCGGCCTCAGCTCGACGAGCTGGGCCGCCTGCATCGGCAATGGCTGTCCGACCTGGAAGCCTTCAAAGACTCGCTGCGCACGCAGGGCGCAGAACCCAAGGTGCTGGAATACGTGAACGAGGCTTTCGGCCGCCTGGCCGAGCGCATCAAGCAGCTTGCCGGTTGATCGCCGGAATTTTCGGCGGTTCCGGCTTTGTCGCGCCGTGCACAAGAGTTCTGAGCAATTCCGATCTCTCGCGGCGCTTCGTGCATAGAACTTCTGACCGTTCCCGGTCAGAAGTTCTATGCACACACGGCGGCCAGCCCAGTGAACTGGTGCAGTCGCCTTCTGAAAACGACAGCGGCAGCCTGTCGCGTAACTTAGGACTTGTGCGACATGTCGTTTTCAGAAGACGGCTGCACTGAACGTCAGAAGCCGACTGCACTATAGCAGCGGAGGGGTTGGATCCATCAGGCAACGACGGGCTGCTGCCGGCCATCAGCGGACGCAGGGAGGACTTTCCGCAACCGGCCGTTCGATGCGGCACCGATGGCCTTCGCGCAGGGGTAGTGAATCCGCCAGGATTGACTTGCGCTGCCCTACCTCTCACTAGTGAGGGGCGGCAGCGCATCAAGCGGTGAGCGCACTCCGGCACCGCCAACTTTCAGCACATGCGTGTAAATCATCGTCGTAGAGACGTCGGAATGGCCGAGCAGATCCTGCACGGTTCGAATGTCGTAACCGCTGCGGAGCAAGGCCGTCGCGAACGAGTGGCGGAGGGTGTGCGGTGTGGCGGGCTTCGTGATGCCTGCTTGTTCTACGGCACGTTTGAAGGCGCGCTGAAAGGTCTGGTCATACATGTGATGGCGACGCACGACACCGCTCCGTGGATCGGTCGAATGCGTGTGCTGCGCAAAAACCCAGAACCACGGCCAGGAATGCCCGGCGCGCGGATACTTCCGCTCAAGGGCGTCGGGAAGCGCAACGCCGCTGCGGCCCTCGGCCTGGTCCTTCAGCCACCATGCCCGTGCACGCGACAGCTGCTCGCGCAGGCTGGGTGCCAAGCTCTCGGGTAACATCAAGGCCCGATCCTTGGAGCCCTTGCCCTCCCGCACGATGATCGTGCCGTGATCGAAATCCAGATCCTTGACCCGCAGTTGCAAACCCTCACTGATCCGCATGCCCGTTCCATACAGAAGCTGGGCGAACAAACGATGCTCGCCTTCCAGAAAACCGAGGATGCGAACCACTTCATCCGGGGTCAGCACCACCGGCAAGCGCCGCGACGGCCGAGGTCTTCCGATCTCCTGAAGCCAGGGCAGATCCGTGCACAGCACCTTGCCGTAGAAGAACAGCAAGGCCGCCAATGCCTGACGATGCGTGGAGACCGAAACCTTGCGCTCGTTCGCCAGCCAGGACAGAAATGCCTCGACTTCGCTGCTGCCCAAGGTTGCCGGGTGACGCACACCGTGGAAACGGATGAAGGCACGAACCCAGTGGACATAAGCCTGTTCGGTTGGTAAGCTGTAAAGTTAGATGCACTAAGCACATAATTGCTCACAGCCAAACTATCAGGTCAAGTCTGCTTTTATTATTTTTAAGCGTGCATAATAAGCCCTACACAAATTGGGAGTTAGACATCATGAGCAACGCAAAAACAAAGTTAGGCATCACAAAGTACAGCATCGTGACCAACAGCAACGATTCCGTCACACTGCGCCTCATGACTGAGCATGACCTTGCGATGCTCTATGAGTGGCTAAATCGATCTCATATCGTCGAGTGGTGGGGCGGAGAAGAAGCACGCCCGACACTTGCTGACGTACAGGAACAGTACTTGCCAAGCGTTTTAGCGCAAGAGTCCGTCACTCCATACATTGCAATGCTGAATGGAGAGCCGATTGGGTATGCCCAGTCGTACGTTGCTCTTGGAAGCGGGGACGGAAGGTGGGAAGAAGAAACCGATCCAGGAGTACGCGGAATAGACCAGTTACTGGCGAATGCATCACAACTGGGCAAAGGCTTGGGAACCAAGCTGGTTCGAGCTCTGGTTGAGTTGCTGTTCAATGATCCCGAGGTCACCAAGATCCAAACGGACCCGTCGCCGAGCAACTTGCGAGCGATCCGATGCTACGAGAAAGCGGGGTTTGAGAGGCAAGGTACCGTAACCACCCCATATGGTCCAGCCGTGTACATGGTTCAAACACGCCAGGCATTCGAGCGAACACGCAGTGATGCCTAACCCTTCCATCGAGGGGGACGTCCAAGGGCTGGCGCCCTTGGCCGCCCCTCATGTCAAACGTTGGGCGAACCCGGAGCCTCATTAATTGTTAGCCGTTAAAATTAAGCCCTTTACCAAACCAATACTTATTATGAAAAACACAATACATATCAACTTCGCTATTTTTTTAATAATTGCAAATATTATCTACAGCAGCGCCAGTGCATCAACAGATATCTCTACTGTTGCATCTCCATTATTTGAAGGAACTGAAGGTTGTTTTTTACTTTACGATGCATCCACAAACGCTGAAATTGCTCAATTCAATAAAGCAAAGTGTGCAACGCAAATGGCACCAGATTCAACTTTCAAGATCGCATTATCACTTATGGCATTTGATGCGGAAATAATAGATCAGAAAACCATATTCAAATGGGATAAAACCCCCAAAGGAATGGAGATCTGGAACAGCAATCATACACCAAAGACGTGGATGCAATTTTCTGTTGTTTGGGTTTCGCAAGAAATAACCCAAAAAATTGGATTAAATAAAATCAAGAATTATCTCAAAGATTTTGATTATGGAAATCAAGACTTCTCTGGAGATAAAGAAAGAAACAACGGATTAACAGAAGCATGGCTCGAAAGTAGCTTAAAAATTTCACCAGAAGAACAAATTCAATTCCTGCGTAAAATTATTAATCACAATCTCCCAGTTAAAAACTCAGCCATAGAAAACACCATAGAGAACATGTATCTACAAGATCTGGATAATAGTACAAAACTGTATGGGAAAACTGGTGCAGGATTCACAGCAAATAGAACCTTACAAAACGGATGGTTTGAAGGGTTTATTATAAGCAAATCAGGACATAAATATGTTTTTGTGTCCGCACTTACAGGAAACTTGGGGTCGAATTTAACATCAAGCATAAAAGCCAAGAAAAATGCGATCACCATTCTAAACACACTAAATTTATAAAAAATCTAATGGCAAAATCGCCCAACCCTTCAATCAAGTCGGGACGGCCAAAAGCAAGCTTTTGGCTCCCCTCGCTGGCGCTCGGCGCCCCTTATTTCAAACGTTAGACGGCAAAGTCACAGACCGCGGGATCTCTTATGACCAACTACTTTGATAGCCCCTTCAAAGGCAAGCTGCTTTCTGAGCAAGTGAAGAACCCCAATATCAAAGTTGGGCGGTACAGCTATTACTCTGGCTACTATCATGGGCACTCATTCGATGACTGCGCACGGTATCTGTTTCCGGACCGTGATGACGTTGATAAGTTGATCATCGGTAGTTTCTGCTCTATCGGGAGTGGGGCTTCCTTTATCATGGCTGGCAATCAGGGGCATCGGTACGACTGGGCATCATCTTTCCCGTTCTTTTATATGCAGGAAGAACCTGCATTCTCAAGCGCACTCGATGCCTTCCAAAAAGCAGGTAATACTGTCATTGGCAATGACGTTTGGATCGGCTCTGAGGCAATGGTCATGCCCGGAATCAAGATCGGGCACGGTGCGGTGATAGGCAGCCGCTCGTTGGTGACAAAAGATGTGGAGCCTTACGCTATCGTTGGCGGCAATCCCGCTAAGAAGATTAAGAAACGCTTCACCGATGAGGAAATTTCATTGCTTCTGGAGATGGAGTGGTGGAATTGGTCACTGGAGAAGATCAAAGCGGCAATGCCCATGCTGTGCTCGTCTAATATTGTTGGCCTGCACAAGTATTGGCTCGAGTTTGCCGTCTAACAATTCAATCAAGCCGATGCCGCTTCGCGGCACGGCTTATTTCAGGCGTTAGATGCACTAAGCACATAATTGCTCACAGCCAAACTATCAGGTCAAGTCTGCTTTTATTATTTTTAAGCGTGCATAATAAGCCCTACACAAATTGGGAGATATATCATGAAAGGCTGGCTTTTTCTTGTTATCGCAATAGTTGGCGAAGTAATCGCAACATCCGCATTAAAATCTAGCGAGGGCTTTACTAAGCTTGCCCCTTCCGCCGTTGTCATAATCGGTTATGGCATCGCATTTTATTTTCTTTCTCTGGTTCTGAAATCCATCCCTGTCGGTGTTGCTTATGCAGTCTGGTCGGGACTCGGCGTCGTCATAATTACAGCCATTGCCTGGTTGCTTCATGGGCAAAAGCTTGATGCGTGGGGCTTTGTAGGTATGGGGCTCATAATTGCTGCCTTTTGCTCGCCCGATCCCCATCGTGGAAGTCGCTGCGGAGGCCGACGCCATGGTGACGGTGTTCGGCATTCTGAATCTCACCGAGGACTCCTTCTTCGATGAGAGCCGGCGGCTAGACCCCGCCGGCGCTGTCACCGCGGCGATCGAAATGCTGCGAGTCGGATCAGACGTCGTGGATGTCGGACCGGCCGCCAGCCATCCGGACGCGAGGCCTGTATCGCCGGCCGATGAGATCAGACGTATTGCGCCGCTCTTAGACGCCCTGTCCGATCAGATGCACCGTGTTTCAATCGACAGCTTCCAACCGGAAACCCAGCGCTATGCGCTCAAGCGCGGCGTGGGCTACCTGAACGATATCAAGGATTTCCTGACCCTGCGCTCTATCCCGATATTGCTGAGGCGGACTGCAGGCTGGTGGTTATGCACTCAGCGCAGCGGGATGGCATCGCCACCCGCACCGGTCACCTTCGACCCGAAGACGCGCTCGACGAGATTGTGCGGTTCTTCGAGGCGCGGGTTTCCGCCTTGCGACGGAGCGGGGTCGCTGCCGACCGGCTCATCCTCGATCCGGGGATGGGATTTTTCTTGAGCCCCGCACCGGAAACATCGCTGCACGTGCTGTCGAACCTTCAAAAGCTGAAGTCGGCGTTGGGGCTTCCGCTATTGGTCTCGGTGTCGCGGAAATCCTTCTTGGGCGCCACCGTTGGCCTTCCTGTAAAGGATCTGGGTCCAGCGAGCCTTGCGGCGGAACTTCACGCGATCGGCAATGGCGCTGACTACGTCCGCACCCACGCGCCTGGAGATCTGCGAAGCGCAATCACCTTCTCGGAAACCCTCGCGAAATTTCGCAGTCGCGACGCCAGAGACCGAGGGTTAGATCATGCCTAGCATTCACCTTCCGGCCGCCCGCTAGCGGACCCTGGTCAGGTTCCGCGAAGGTGGGCGCAGACATGCTGGGCTCGTCAGGATCAAACTGCACTATGAGGCGGCGGTTCATACCGCGCCAGGGGAGCGAATGGACAGCGAGGAGCCTCCGAACGTTCGGGTCGCCTGCTCGGGTGATATCGACGAGGTTGTGCGGCTGATGCACGACGCTGCGGCGTGGATGTCCGCCAAGGGAACGCCCGCCTGGGACGTCGCGCGGATCGACCGGACATTCGCGGAGACCTTCGTCCTGAGATCCGAGCTCCTAGGGATCGCCTCAGAAAACGGAATCTATGGTCACTCCCGTTTTTGCAACACCGATTTTGACGACAAGTTGGCTTGCTTGAATCTATCCGGCGTCTGAATGGGATTTTATTCCCGCGCCTCGATGAGTTCCGCGCCTGATGAACCTCCAGAAAATATACGGCTTCAATGAGCCTTTCCGTTTTACAGGTTCCTCAACAGGCCGGTGGGCCGTTAGTATCATCAATATCAGTATTCGCAAAACCAGATGAATGATTGTTTAAACTGGTGTATTTCTGCCTTTATGCTTCGTAAGTTTGCTGTCGCGCCGTCAGTGCCCAGGCTATTCTGGCCAGCTTGTTTGCCAGAGCACAGGTGACGACAAAGTTGCTTTTCCGACACAACAACTCCCTGACCCAGTCGGCCAACTTGCCAGACTGGTGTTCCAGTTTTTGTATGAATACCCTGGCACACTGAACCAACAAAGTTCGGATCTTTTTGTTGCCCCGCTTGCTAATCCCTAACAATGTCGTCCGACCTCCCGTGCTGTACTGTCGGGGTACCAGCCCTGTTGCCGCCGCAAAGTCACGGCTGCTGGCGTACTGCTTCCCGTCGCCAATCTCAGTTGAAATAGTACTGGCAGTCAGCGTTCCAACGCAGGGAATACTCAGCAAGCGCTGTCCAACCTCATCTTCGTCCAACTTTCGTTTCAACTGAGATTCCAGATCTTTAATCTGCTCAACAAGATAGTGATAATGCTGTTGTAATTTCAGCAGTAACTGGCTGAGGTAAAGAGGCAAACTACTGTCCTCAAGAAGGGTACTCAGTCGACTAATAACGGCAGCACCTCGCGGAACGCTGATACCAAATTCCAGCAGAAAAGCATGCATCTGATTAGTTGTTTTCACCTTATCCTGAACCAGGGATTCACGGACACGATGCAGAGCTCGCATTGCCTGCTGAGATTCGGTTCTGGGCTGCACGAAACGCATAGATGGACGTGATGCTGCTTCACAGATAGCTTCAGCATCAACGAAGTCATTTTTGTTGCTTTTAACGAATGGGCGGACAAATTGCGGTGATATCAGCTTTGGAAAATGCCCTAACTCTGCCAGCTTGCGTGCCATAAAGTGAGAACCGCCACAGGCTTCCATCGCGATGGTTGTTGCCGGGCATGTCGCCAGAAATTCGATTAGCTTTGGTCGGGTGAATTTTTTACGGTAAACGGCCTTCCCACGATGATCCTGACAATGAATATGGAAAGAGTTCTTACCCAGATCGATACCAATAAGCGCAATGTTTTCCATGATGGTTCTCCGAATGAAAGCCTGTCCTCAGCATAGTACTGGGAAGGAGGGAGTGACCATCTCATTAAATAAAGCACGCTAAGCCGTAAGTAAGCGTGCTCCTGTGAAAGCCACAGCTAAAACTGCGTAGTACACATAGAGGTATTTTTTTCTAGATTTATATCGAATTTCGTTATCGAATTTCGCTTATTATTGATCAACTCGTTGCAGATCATGAAGGCGAAAGTATGACGAATAACCCTACCGATGACAGCAGACCATGGTCGGTCTTTCTTATTTTTCTGCGGCTTGGATTGACATCTTTTGGCGGCCCCATTGCGCACTTGGGCTACTTCCGCGCCGAATTTGTCACACGGCGGCGCTGGCTCTCCGAACGGAGCTATGCTGACTTGGTCGCGCTTTGTCAGTTCTTGCCAGGGCCTGCAAGCAGCCAGGTCGGCATAGCGGTAGGACTGTCTCGGGCTGGATACAGCGGGGCGCTGGCTGCTTGGGCTGGCTTCACGCTGCCGTCTGCCATAGCCTTGATCCTTTTTGCGCTCGGCATCTCCAGCTATGGCGATTACGTCTCGCAGGGCGCGTTGCATGGCTTAAAAGTGGTGGCTGTGGCCGTGGTCGCTCAAGCAGTATGGGGCATGGCGCGTAACCTATGCACGGATGGGCTGCGAGTCACCATCATGGCAATTGCTACCTGCGTCGTTTTACTTGTGCCGTCCGCGTGGGGACAGGTTGGCGTGATTGCTATCGCAGGCATCGCAGGCCGGTTATTGTTCAAGCCAGCGAAAGTTGTTGAGCATGACCCCCTACCTATCACGGTCAGTCACCGGGCCGGCGTGCTTTGGCTCTCGCTGTTCTTTGTCTTGCTGATTGGCCTGCCGGTGTTGGCCGAACTGATGCCAAGTCAAACCATGGCAATGGTGGATTCCTTCTATCGTGTCGGATCACTGGTGTTCGGCGGTGGTCACGTTGTGCTGCCATTACTGCAAGCCGAAGTGGTGCCCTCCGGCTGGGTCAACAATGAATCCTTTCTCGCGGGGTACGGGGCAGCTCAAGCGGTGCCCGGCCCTTTGTTCACGTTCGCCGCGTTTCTTGGTGCCTCGATGAACACCGCCCCGTCGGGCTGGATCGGCGGCATTGTGTGTCTGCTGGCTATCTTCGCGCCCTCGTTCTTGCTGGTCGTCGGATCAATGCCATTTTGGGAGCGTTTGCGCCGCAATACAGGCATCCAAGCTGCGCTGGCCGGGATCAATGCCGCTGTAGTCGGCTTGCTGCTGGCCGCGCTGTATCAGCCTGTATGGACTAGCGCCATCTTTCAGCCGCAAGACTTCGGCTTGGCATTAGTTGCCCTTGTCGCACTTATGTTCTGGAAGCTCCCGCCGTGGCTGGTTGTCCTCGGTAGCGGTGCAGCTGGGTGGCTGTTGAGCGTCGCTCTGTGAGGCACAAAAAATGACTGACAAAGACCTCTACGGCGGTTTGATCCGCCTGCACATCCTTCACCATGCAGCCGAGGAACCTGTCTTTGGGCTGGGGATCATCGAAGAGCTACGCCGACACGGCTACGAGATGAGCGCTGGCACCGTGTACCCGATGCTGCACGGCCTGGAAAAAAAAGGCTATCTGACCTCACGCCACGAACGCACCGGGCGACGTGAACGGCGTGTTTATGACATCACTGAACAAGGCAGAACTGCACTTGCTGATGCGAAAACAAAGGTCAAGGAGCTGTTCGGAGAGTTGGTAGAAGGTGGTTGAGTTTTTGCTTCTATGTCAGGTTGAGCTATACCCTAACTGGATTGTCATTTTCAGAAGACGACTGCACCAGTTGATTGGGCGTAATGGCTGTTGTGCAGCCAGCTCCTGACAGTTCAATATCAGAAGTGATCTGCACCAATCTCGACTATGCTCAATACTCGTGTGGGCTCTGTTGCAAAAATCGTGAAGCTTGAGCATGCTTGGCGGAGATTGGACGGACGGAACGATGACGGATTTCAAGTGGCGCCATTTCCAGGGTGATGTGATCCTGTGGGCGGTGCGCTGGTATTGTCGCTATCCGATCAGCTATCGCGACCTTGAGGAAATGCTGGCGGAACGCGGCATTTCGGTCGACCATACGACGATCTATCGCTGGGTCCAGTGCTACGCCCCGGAGATGGAGAAGCGGCTGCGCTGGTTCTGGCGGCGTGGCTTTGATCCGAGCTGGCGCCTGGATGAAACCTACGTCAAGGTGCGGGGCAAGTGGACCTACCTGTACCGGGCAGTCGACAAGCGGGGCGACACGATCGATTTCTACCTGTCGCCGACCCGCAGCGCCAAGGCAGCGAAGCGGTTCCTGGGCAAGGCCCTGCGAGGCCTGAAGCACTGGGAAAAGCCTGCCACGCTCAATACCGACAAAGCGCCGAGCTATGGTGCAGCGATCACCGAATTGAAGCGCGAAGGAAAGCTGGACCGGGAGACGGCCCACCGGCAGGTGAAGTATCTCAATAACGTGATCGAGGCCGATCACGGAAAGCTCAAGATACTGATCAAGCCGGTGCGCGGTTTCAAATCGATCCCCACGGCCTATGCCACGATCAAGGGATTCGAAGTCATGCGAGCCCTGCGCAAAGGACAGGCTCGCCCCTGGTGCCTGCAGCCCGGCATCAGGGGCGAGGTGCGCCTTGTGGAGAGAGCTTTTGGCATTGGGCCCTCGGCGCTGACGGAGGCCATGGGCATGCTCAACCACCATTTCGCAGCAGCCGCCTGATCGGCGCAGAGCGACAGCCTACCTCTGACTGCCGCCAATCTTTGCAACAGAGCCCGCCGTGCTAGTCTGCTCGGTGATGGTGGAGTGAAGCCAACCCGCAATCGGGTTATGAATCTGCATCGCGATTCGCAATCAGCTGTCTCTTGAGCATGTCGAACTCCTGCGATGTTATCTCGCCGTGCTCGTGCTGCTACACCAACTTGTCCAACTCATCCGCCACACCGCTCCCCACCACCTGCGATGGCCAGGTTGTTTGCTGGGCGCATTGGCGGAGTATCGTCTCGACCCGGGACACCCACACCGGCACAACCTTACGGGAGTGATTCACTGTCAAAGAATCGGCCCGGTGCTCTGACGCAAGTATCGGGATGGTCACCATTTGTAAGCCGTAGACCTGAGTGGTGATCAAGACTTCGATACCACCGACCGTACCGGTACTAATCGACGACGGTCGTGTTCGTCGCCTGCCGCAGGGACTCTGCACACCTCCGTTTACGCATGTGCCTGGAGGAGTTGGAAATCGTCGTGTTCGGGAAACATTAAACACAGGATGGCAGCGATCTGAGCCAGCACATGATCAGCTAGCTCACCATCCGGATCGACGGCCCACTGCATCGTCGCGCCAGCGATGACCGAGTGCAGGAGCAACTCAGCTGCCGCAGGAGCACCTGGGGGCAGTCGCTTGCGGATCCCCTCCACCACCGCGCGGTTCCGCTGGATCGCAAGCGTGCGTAGCTCCGGCACCTGGAGCTCGTACCAGGAGATGAGATAGTTCACCGAGAAGTCGTTGCGAGTGTTCATGCTCCGAACGAGCACCTGCAAAAATTCCCAGAGCCCTTGCGGCCCTGCGCCTATCGGTATCGCATTCAGGTAATGCCGCACCTGCTCGACGCCGCGCTCCATCATCCTCACCAGCAGCGTATCGCGGTTGGTGAAGCGCTGGATTAACGCTGCGCGGGAGAGCCCCACCTCCTTTGCTACTCCGCTGAGCGTGAACTCTATGGGACCGCAACGCTTCAGCACTACGGTGGCGGCCTCGAGTACCTCGTCATCGGACTTGAGCTTGGGGCGGGGCATCAGTGTTCACCTTCTGTATGGGTTGGGGCGGAGGCTGTGGCTGCCGCCGCCATTGTAGCAAATTGAAGACGGAGCGAGAGTAGAGCCACGAGCCCCGCAAACACGGCCGATACAACGAGGCCAGGGAGCGGACCAGCAAGGTCGACAAACGCGCCGGCCGCAAGCATAACCATGGGCGAGGCTGACAGCATCACCGCCGAGACCGTGCCGAGTACCCGGCCGAGAAGTTCTGGCGGCGTGCGGTTGTAGATGGCAGCGTTGAGAATGGGAGAGACTGAGCCGGTCAGCAGTCCCACGAGCGCGCCCAACAACATCAGCACCGGCACGCCTGGCAACTGTGAAAGCAGAAGCGAGCCCACCGCAGAGCCACAAAATGCCACCGCCAGCCAGTTCTGCGCTGATATCCGGGCGCCGACCGACGCATGAATGGCAATGCCAAGGAGACCACCAGCCCCCATCATTGAGGAGAACAGCCCGAGCTCTGCTACTTGGCGTCCTGCATCTACAAACAGCGCAGGCATGATGACGCTGCCGTTGGCGCCAACGATGCCCACGAAGATCATCACTATACCAAAGAGAGGGCGCAGCAGGGGTTCGCTCCAGAGAAAAGCGACGCCGGCGCGCATGGAGAGAGTCGCCGTCGTGGTCATCGTCCGAGCGGCACGCGCGGGAAGCACCCACGCGCCGAGCAGACCTGCAAGGACGGAGCAGAACGCCGTCAGCCCGAGCGTTGGCGCAGCGCCAAGCAGGCCGATTGCGGCCCCCCCAAGGGCCGGGCCACCTAGAATCGCGACGTTCCCGATCACCGCTTTCAGTGACGAGACGCGCTCAACGGAGAGCCCGGCGACGTGGCCGAGTTTGGGCAGCTCACTGTCCTGCGCGGCCATACCGGGTGCGTCGAACGCGGCACCGAGCACCACGCAAGCGATCAGCCCAGTGTTCGAGAGGGCGCCAACGGCATCGAGCAGTGGGATGCTCGCCATGGCCACGCCGCCCACCACACCCGAGATCAATGCGACGGGCGCGCGCCCGAACCGATCGACGAGGCCACCACCAACCCACGCGCCGATGATGGTCGCGATGACGCTGCTAGCGGCCGTGGCGCCCGCCCAGGCCGCGCTCTTTGTATGAGACAGGACGAACCATGGAAGCGCGAGGGCCGCCACCGCGTTGCCGATCCGGAAGAGAAAGGTCGCCGCGAACAGCGTCGCGAGCGGGCTATATCGACGTTCGCTCATTCCGCTGCGGCGAGCTGCGCCTTCGCCGCAGCGAGGTACTCTTCGTTACCCGAGTCGAGGGCGAAGAGTGCGTAGGTGACCGCCCCGAACGCAAGGCGCTCCGCGATGTGGTGGGCGAGCCGCGGCCACACCCGGCCACCGGCCGCTTCATACGTGAGGAGGAGCTTCGCGAGCCCCTCTTCACCAAAGACCATAAGGTGCGCGGCCATGTCGATGGCAGGGTCATCAACGCGGGCCTCGCTCCAGTCGATCATCCCGCTGACGCGCTCCGTGTTGTCGATGAGCACATGGCCCACGTAGAGATCGCCATGCACCACCACGGAGAAATCTGGCCACGACGAATCGTCGTCGAGCCAGCGCTGCCACCGGTGGAGGCGCTTGTCGTTCACCACGAACTCGCGTCGGACGCGGTCAACGTCGTCGGCCACCTTCTGACGGGCCTGCGTCGGTGTACGGATGAGCATCCCCGCATCCACGGCGGCGGAAATGGGGACGGCATGCAGGGCGGCGAGCGCGGTCGCGAAGCTCTCCGCGAAGACCTCCGAGTCCTGCGGCACGACCCAGTCGGGCGTGGACGAACCAGGCTGGATGACCATCGCAGTCGAGTCTTCGAGCATGGGATAGGCAACGAGCTCGGCGTTGGCCACGCGCCAGTCCGGCACCGCGAACGGCAGGCGATTCTTGAGCATTGCCAGCACCCGCGCCTCTGGTTCGACCTTCGCGCTTACCTCGGCTCGGCGCGGGATGCGCAGCACCCACCGACGTCCATCGTCGACGGTGGCGATCACGATCCTATAGTCGAGCCCAAGCTCATTGACAGTCAGCGGGCCATGGAGCTTGAGCCCATGTCGGGCTGCAAGTGCGTACAGTTGGGAGGTATCGGCGGTCGTGACTACGGTCATGATTCACTCCTGAGGGCTTGACGGGTTTAGCCACCTAAATGTAACAGTCACGTCGGTTATATTCAATCCGGCACTGTTGCAAAGTTAGCGATGAGGCAGCCTTTTGTCTTATTCAAAGGCCTTACATTTCAAAAACTCTGCTTACCAGGCGCATTTCGCCCAGGGGATCACCATAATAAAATGCTGAGGCCTGGCCTTTGCGTAGTGCACGCATCACCTCAATACCTTTGATGGTGGCGTAAGCCGTCTTCATGGATTTAAATCCCAGCGTGGCGCCGATTATCCGTTTCAGTTTGCCATGATCGCATTCAATCACGTTGTTCCGGTACTTAATCTGTCGGTGTTCAACGTCAGACGGGCACCGGCCTTCGCGTTTGAGCAGAGCAAGCGCGCGACCATAGGCGGGCGCTTTATCCGTGTTGATGAATCGCGGGATCTGCCACTTCTTCACGTTGTTGAGGATTTTACCCAGAAACCGGTATGCAGCTTTGCTGTTACGACGGGAGGAGAGATAAAAATCGACAGTGCGGCCCCGGCTGTCGACGGCCCGGTACAGATACGCCCAGCGGCCATTGACCTTCACGTAGGTTTCATCCATGTGCCACGGGCAAAGATCGGAAGGGTTACGCCAGTACCAGCGCAGCCGTTTTTCCATTTCAGGCGCATAACGCTGAACCCAGCGGTAAATCGTGGAGTGATCGACATTCACTCCGCGTTCAGCCAGCATCTCCTGCAGCTCACGGTAACTGATGCCGTATTTGCAGTACCAGCGTACGGCCCACAGAATGATGTCACGCTGAAAATGCCGGCCTTTGAATGGGTTCATGTGCAGCTCCATCAGCAAAAGGGGATGATAAGTTTATCACCACCGACTATTTGCAACAGTGCCGAGTCAAGCAATGTACTTACAGTTGAGCAGCAGGCAGAGACAGATCAAATAGCAACGGCAGTAAACCAAATGGTGGCAAGCATTCAAGAGGTTGCGAGCAATGCACAGCATGCTGCAGATGCGGCCGGAAGAGCAGACACTGAGACGGCATCTGGCCAGCGTCTGGTAGCCCACACAAGCCAGTCAATCACTGCCCTTGAAGGTGAAATTAGGCAAGCCACTCAGGTTATTCATGAGCTTGAAGGTCAAAGTAACGAGATATCAAAAGTTCTTGACGTTATACGAGGGATCGCCGAGCAAACGAATTTGTTGGCACTCAACGCAGCAATTGAGGCCGCGCGTGCTGGTGAGCAGGGGCGTGGTTTTGCTGTTGTCGCCGATGAGGTTCGCAGTCTTGCTGCTCGCACACAGCAATCGACAACGGATATTCAAAGCATGATCAGCGCTCTACAAGAGCGAGCGCAATCCGCTGTTACAGTCATGGAGCAAAGTAGTCGGCAAGCGCACACGAGTGTAGCTCACGCAGAGGAAGCAGCTACAGCTCTTGATGGAATTGGCCAACGCGTTAACGAAATTACCGACATGAACGCGCAAATAGCGACTGCGGTCGAGCAGCAGGGAGCAGTAAGTGAAGACATAAACCGCAGTATTATCAATATACGCGATGCTGCTGATACCAATGTACAGACCGGGCAGAATAATTTGCAAAGTGCGAAATCTGTCGCTCAGTTAACTAGCGCTCTGAGCGAACTGGCAAAACAGTTTTGGGAAAAACGAGGATAACGCTTTTCAGTATCTCGACAGGGATAACTTACTTTACCATCGGTTATCCCTTTTAGCCGCACAAATTTTAGCCATGGCTTTTCAGGAAGTCAGGGCTATCAGAATGGCCTTAGAAAGCCTAGTCAAAGAGCTGTCACGAGAACACCGTTAGCTTAGCGTACGATTTTTTCCGAATTCTGCGGTTCCCCCAAAGAGGCTGCACAGCGGCGATTCTTGCCCTAAAATAGCGTAAAAAACAGCGGCAAAGCGCGATAACAACACCGGGTGTCGCCAGGGCCGTAGCCTGGGTGGTGACGCCTGGTGTGAAAAAATGGTAAGGGGAGAGCGGTGATTCCAATAGAACGACATCAGCGTATTTTAGCCCTGGTGGAGCAGCGTGGGGCGGTAAGCATTAACGAGCTGACGGAGATCCTCGGCGTGTCCCATATGACCATCCGTCGGGACGTCAGTAAACTGGAGGAGCAGGGGCTGCTGGTCAGCGTCTCGGGCGGCGTACGCGCCGTCAGCCGGCTGGCCGCGGAACCCAGTCATCTGGTGAAAAGCACGCTGCAGAGTGAGGAGAAACAGGCGATCGGCGCGCTGGCGGCGAGTCATATCGCTAAAAACAGTTGCATCTATCTGGATGCCGGGACTACCACCCTGGCGCTGGCGCGGGCGATCCTCGACCGGAACGATCTCCAGGTGGTCACCAATGATTTTGAGATAACCCAGCTGCTGATCGATGCCAGCCAGTGCGGCGTGATCCACACCGGCGGCACTCTGTGCCGGGAGAACCGCTCCTGCGTGGGCGAATCGGCGGCGCGTACGTTACGCCACCTGGCTATCGATACGGCCTTTATCTCCGCCAGCGGCTGGGACAGTCGCGGGATATTCACCCCTGATGAGAACAAGGTTACCGTCAAGGAGACCGTCAGCCAGGTCAGCGCGAGAAGCATCCTGCTGTGCGACAGTTCGAAATACAATCAGGTGGCCACGTTTATGGCGTTACCTTTGACCCGGTTCACCACCATCATTACCGACCGGCATCTTTCCGATGCCGCCGCCAGTCATATCGCCCGGCACGCCTGCGAGGTGCTGCGGGCCGGATAACGCGCGCGGCCACCGCCGGGTTAGCGTTGCCAGTGCTCGATCAGCGCCGCGCCGATCCCGGCGATTTGCTGATTTCGCTCGGCCATGCTCGCCGGCGTATCCCGCAGATAAATCACCACAATGCGCTCTGCTTTGTTATTCGGGCCAAGCAGGGCGACAATCCCGCGCGCACCCCGCTTGCTAGCTCCGGTCTTATCGGCGATAAACCAGCCCGCCGGCAGCACGGAGCGGATCAACGGTCCGGCGACCCGATCGTCCACCATCCACTGCAGCAGCTGCCGTTGCGAACGGGCGCTCAGACGCTGGCTGGTCAGCAGCTTGCGCAGGGTCGCGGCCATGCTGGCCGGGGTAGTGGTGTCGCGGGCGTCGCCGGGAAGCGCCTCATTCAGTTCCGTTTCCCAGCGGTCAAGGCGGGTGACG